>CALKIA010000653.1 GCA_937988705.1 uncultured Chloroflexota bacterium
TCGAAGGTCAGCGTGACCGAACGCTGCGCGGTGGACCACTGGTGCTCATCCGCTACGATCAGCGCGGGGGGAAAGTGATAGCGCTGTCGGCTCCAGCAGAAGCGGTCGGCGTGCAGCTCGGCTTCTCGGTGACCCGCGCACGGGCATTGTGCCCACAGGGCACGTTCATCACCAGTGAAGCGGATCGCTACGCCGCGGCGCTGGATCGGGTGCTGGGCTGCCTGTGGACGTATACCAACCGCGTTGAAATCGACAAGGAGGCATTCCCGCACACGCTGATCGCCTATCTGGATCTCGGACGACTGCGGGATGACGACGCCCGCGGCCTGCTGACCAGCGCGGTCGAGGCGCTGCGCTCGATGCTGCACCTCACAGCGTCGGTCGGGCTGGCAGTCAGCAAATTTCCGGCCTATCTCGCGGCGCTCAAGGCAGAAGCGGGTGAAGTTCTCGCTGTTTCCCGTGGGGATGAAGCGGCGTTCGCCGCGCCGTTCCCGGTGTCGGTGCTGCCGCTCAACCGTGATCTGGCGCACAAGCTGGAGCGACTGGCGGTGCGGCGCTTGGGTGAGTTCGCCGCGCTGCCCCGGGCAGCAGTCATTGGGCAGTTCGGGCGCGTCGGGAAGCAGCTGTATCTGCTGGCGCAGGGACAGGATGGCCGCCCGGTCACACCCCGACGCATGCCCGCCTCGGAAAGCGGACGGCGACAGTTCGAACCGCCGATCACCGAGCGGACACGGCTCGATATCGCCGTGCACTTGCTCGCTGAGGAACTGTCTGAGCGGCTGGAACAGCGCGGGGCGGCGCTGCATCGGCTGCGCGTGACCCTTATGCCAGAACGTGGCGCTGCGCAATCTGAAGAGCTCTTCCTGCTCGAACCGGTGGCGACCGCGCGCGGCATCGCCGAGAGCATCCAGCGCCTGCTGGAGCGTCTGCCCGTCACACAGTCGATTGTAAGTCTGGAGGTGTGCTTAGCGCATCTGGTGTCCGCGGCGCCGCGTCAGCTCGAACTCTTTCGCGACCAACCGGCGCGCACAGCACTCCTTGACCTCGCGCGCGTCCTCAATGAACGCTACGGCGACCACTGCTACCGCGCCGAACTGCGAGATCGCGGCGCGATCCTGCTCGAACGCCGCTTTGCACTGCGACGGATCGACGCCTCATGACGCGGGTGTGGCTGACGGGCGCGCCGATCACCGCTGAACATGATGCGGTTGGCAGTCCACTGCGTTTCACGTGGGCAGGGCGCACACATACCGTGCAGCGGGTGGCCAACCAGTGGCGCGTCGATGTGAACTGGTGGCAGCTCCGGTTGTGGCGCGACTACTTCAAGCTGACCACCGACACCGGCTTGCTGGTGATTGTGTACCACGATCTCGTCGACGACGCCTGGTACGTGCAGCGGTTGTATGACTAAGTACGTTGAACTCCACGCGCATTCCTATTACAGCCTGCTCGATGGGGCATCCCCGCCGGAGGAGCTGCTGCGCCGTGCCGCCGAACTCGGCATGGAGGCGCTCGCGCTCACCGATCACGATGCCGTCTACGGCGCGGTGCCGTTCGTCAAACACGCGCGCGAACTCGGCATCCGCCCGATCCTCGGCGCGGAGCTGACGCTCGCGGGTGCGCAGGAACCGCACCACCTCACGCTGCTGGTCGAGAATGCGACCGGCTGGGCGAACCTGTGCCAGCTCATCACCTTAGCGCGACACCACGCTCCGAAAGGTGCGGCGTTACTGCCCGAGGCACTCCTCGCTGAGCACACCGACGGCTTGATCGCGCTATCCGGCTGTCGCCTAGGAGCAGTGACCACCGCGCTGCGGCGGGACGATCCGTCCTCTGCGTTGCAAGCCGCTAAGCGCTATCGCGAGTGGTTCGGGCGCGATCACTTCTACATTGAATTGCAGCACCATCGACTGCCGCATGACGAGCGGCTGAACGCGGAACTAGCGACCATCGCTGAGCAAATCGGCGTGCCGTGCGTGGCGACCAACAATGTCCACTATGCGCGGCGGGAAGCGAGCCGCTTGCAGGATGTGCTCGTCTGCATCCGCCACCTGACGCCGCTGGACGACGCGGCGGCGCTCTGCCGCCCCAATTCGGAATACTATCTCAAGTCCGCGGACGAGATGCGCGCGCTGTTCGCCGCGTATCCCGAGGCCATCACCCAGACGCGCCGCATCGCCGACCGCTGCAGCTTTGAGCTGACCTTCGGCTTGCAGGAACTGCCCGTGTTTCCGACGCCCGATGGAGCGGATGCGGTGACCTACCTCAAGCGTCTGTGTGGGGACGGGCTGAACACGCGGCAGCTCACGCCGACCGAACCCATCGACCGCCAGCTGACCTACGAACTCGGCGTAATTGAGCGCAGTGGCCTCGCCAACTACTTCCTGATTGTGTGGGACATCGTGCGCTATGCCCGCGCGCAGGGGATTCTGTGTCAGGGGCGCGGCTCGGCGGCCAATTCGCTGGTCGCGTATCTGCTGCACATCTCGCCGGTCAACCCGCTGGAACATGACCTCGTCTTCGAGCGTTTCCTCTCGGATGAGCGCCAGTCGGTGCCGGACATCGACATCGACTTTCAGGCGGATCGGCGCGAAGAAGTCATCCAGTATGTGTATACGCGCTACGGGCATGCCCATGCGGCGATGGCCTGCACCTTCATCACCTTTCGCGCGCGTTCGGCCATCCGCGATGTAGGCAAGGCCCTCGGTCTACCACCTGAAGTACTGGATCGCGCCGCGCGGACCATCGACACCTTCAAGTCGGGGCGCATCGCCGAAGCGGGCGATCTGGAGGCGCGGCTCGGTTCGCGCGCCACGTGGCAGCAGCTCAGCGACCTCGCCGATCAGCTGGATGGATTCCCACGCCACCTCGGCATCCACAACGGCGGCATGATCGTGATGGGTGCACCGCTGGCCGCGCGGCTGCCGACCGAAACCGCCACCATGCCAGATCGTTACGTCGTGCAGTGGGATAAGGACGCGCTGGAAGAGGCCGGGCTGGTGAAGATCGATATCCTCGGCTTGCGCATGCTCTCCGCTATCGCCGAGTCCGCGCAGACGGTGGCCGCGCTCACCGGGCAGCCCCTCGATCTGGATGGGCTGCGCTTCGACGATCCGGCGATCTACGCCATGGTGAGCGCCGCGGACACCATCGGCGTGTTTCAGGTCGAGTCGCGCGCGCAGCAGCAGGTCTTGCCGCGGCTGCAGCCGCGCCGCTTCAACGACCTGATCGTCTCGATCTCCCTGATTCGCCCGGGGCCGGTGCAGGGGAACATGGTGCATCCCTATCTGCGGCGGCGGCTGGGCGAGGAGGTGGTCAGCTACCCGCACCCGCGCCTGCAGCCCGCGCTGGCGGAAACGCTCGGCGTGGTGCTGTTTCAGGAACAGGTGGTGAAGGTGGCGCATGACCTCGCCGGGTTCACGGGTGGCCAGGGTGAAGGGCTGCGCCGCGCGCTCGGCTCCAAACGCGCCTACGAGGCGCTTGACCGCTGGCACACAGCCTTCCTCGACGGGGCAGGCCGTAGCCGTGTGGATCAGCGCCTCGCCGACGCGGTCTTTGACACGCTGCGCGCGTTCGGCGGCTACTCGTTCCCCAAGTCGCACGCGGCGGCGTTCGCCGTACTGGTCTACCAGTCGGCGTGGCTGAAGCATTATCACCCGGCGGCGTTCTACACCGCCTTGCTCAACCATCAGCCGATGGGCTTCTGGAGTCCGGCGGCGATTGTCAACGATGCCAAGCGGCACGGGATTCGCGTGCTGCCCGTTGATGTGAACGCGAGCGCAGCGCGCTGTACTGTGGAGGCCGGGACGATCCGCTTGGGCTTGAATCAGGTGACCGGGTTCGGCGACGTGGCCAGCGAGCGGGTGGTGACCGTGCGCCAGTCCGGCGCGTTCCAGTCACTGGCGGACGTGGGCCGCCGTACGCAGTTACCGCCGCGCCTGCTCGAAAACCTGATCCTTGCGGGGGGGATGGATGCGTGGGGCAAGACGCGCCGCTCGCTGGTGTGGGAGTTGGGCAAGCTCGACTATCGACCGGATACCCTACCGCTTGACCTGCCCGAAGACAGGCTGAATCTCCCCCCGGTTTCGCTGCTCGACGTGATGGGGCTAGAGTATGAGCTACTCGGCCTGTCGCTGCGCGACCATGTGATGACGCTTTACCGCGCGCAGTTACGCGAACGCGGCGTGCTCGGCAGCCGCGACCTCGACCGCTGTCAGGATGGGGACGCGGTGACGGTGGCCGGGCAGATCCTCGTGCACCAAGCGCCGCCGACCGCCAAAGGGCATCACTTCATCACGCTGGAAGACGAAGACGGTTTCATCAACATCATCGTGCGCCCAGACGAGTACGCGCAATATCGCCGCGTGCTGCGTGAGTCGCCGCTGCAGATCATCGAAGGGACGCTGCAGCGTAGTCGCGGTGTGCTGAACGTGATTGCGGGGAGCGCGGCTGCGCTGCGCTAGCTCTGCCACCGCAGGAATAGAATGCGACCCATACTATCTCCTGCAATGATCTTTATAGATTTATTTTCAACAATAATACATGCATCTTCAAAAGAAGCATCGCCATAGAACCGCGCTAGCTCAGCTCCGTTTTCTTCAGCAAGGATTAGTACTTGCCCGCGGCATCGTACCTGTAGGTTACTTGCTGGAAAGCTGTTGTAGATACTCGATGTATCGGGATACTTTTGCTGAAGTTCTTCCCAACCGGTTGTATCATTCTCAAAACTATCGATCTCATAGTATCGCGTTAGATCCCACAGTTTTAATTTGTTCGCTGAATCATCGAATATGCTTCCTGTCGATGAGGATAGTGCTCTTCCATCATGTCGCATTGATACGTTACTGATATTGTCGGTATGTCCGTGCAAAGTCGCTATTTCTGAGTATGTTGTTAAGTCCCAAACTTTGAGCGTGCGATCATGTGACCATGATAGCGCTCGACCATCACTAGTTGATAACACACCGATTACTCCGTATGAGTGCCCCTTAAGGGTAGTGATTTCGGCATATGTCCTCAGATCCCAAACCTTTATCGTCCCGTCTTCGGATGCTGAAAGCACGCGTCCATCGCCGTTCACAGCCAACCCCGACACCTTACCTGAATGTCCAGTTAGCTGTTTCGGATTGTGTCTGGTTAAGTCCCAGACCTTCACAGTATCATCCCTGGATGCAGAGAGCGCACGTCCATCGTTTGTTACAGCTATACTTGTTATTTCATCTGTATGCCCAACTAATGACATAACTTCAGTATATGTTTCTAAATCCCACAATCTGAGAGATCCATCCCTAGATCCAGAAAGCATACGCCCATCGTTTGTCACAGCAAGAGCTGTAGTCGACCAGCGATGTCCTTTTATGCTAATTAACTTACTGTAGGTAGTTAAATCCCAGATCTCTAATGTTCCAGCTTCTTTACCACACAGTATGCGTCCGTCGCTTGTAACGGTTAGCGATCCTAGCCTTCCTTTATCTCCGCCTAATACCATCACTTGCTCATACTTATCTAAGTCCCAAATGTGTATTTTGTCGTCAATTCCTACCAACATTCGTCCATCAGGAACTAATGCTATGTGTAGTGAAAAAGGCCGTAACTTATTCCATAGGGGTGGGTATTTCGAAAGATTATGCAATTCAGCATAGTTTGATAAGTCCCAACCGCCGAGCGTTCCATCTTCAAATAACAATAGCCCACATCCATCGGTCGTTAGAATTAAGTCGGAAACAAACCTTTTCGCTGGACACTCTAATGTTGCCAATTCGCTGTAAGTGCTTAGATCCCAAACTTTGAAAGAGCCATCTATTGGCCCAGAGATCGCCCGACCATCATCAGTCACCGCAACTAAAGATATTCCAGCCATTGTCATCAATTCAGAATATGAGGTCAAATCCCAAATCTTAAGTGTCCCATCATATGATCTAGACAGTGCACGATCATGCGCAGTTACGATTACGTTCATCACATCGTGAGGATGTCCTGTTAATGTTCGCAACAGAGCCCCTCCTGCTTGGTCAAGCACTGAATAAGGGCTGTCAAGATCCGCAGGGTAAATACTCGGAATCCTCGCCACAAGGTCATTCGTAAACGTACGAATGACAAGATGATGCTGACGATGAGACATCAGGCGTCCAACTAATTGATGTGCTAATGCCGATTTGTCGAGTGCAAGTACATGGGCACTCATGCTCAACGCCTCTTCGACTAGCTTTAGCGGCGTGTCGATTGCCGCTATGGCATAGTCCGCCAAGAGCGCACCAAGATCGGTCGCATACAGCTTTGTGCTCAACCAGCGATAGCTAAGCAGCAAGTTGCGTAGCTGGTCGGTGTGCCCTGCTTCATTAAGGTGGAAACAATATTGATGCCATGCGTATTGGTCAGGTAGGGAATGAACATCGCCCCACGCCTCGATAAGCTTGCGATGCAGAGTAGGAATGTCTCCCACTTGCGTCGCCAGATACTCGCGCACTACGTCATGCAGGCGGATGGTCCCCATTCTGCTGCTAAACTTAATCAATGATCGCCGCGCCAGCAACAGTACCAGTTCCTCCGCTTCGAACTCGTCCATATCCCAGAGACGATAGACCGACGACAGCGGCACGTCGGCGTCATCCTTGAAAACTGCTAGCTGACACAGTCGCTCGCGCTGATCCAGCTTGAGTAGTTCCAGACTGCTCGCAAGCACGCCCGCAGCATCCTGCTTGCGTTTCACCTCATTGTCGCGGTGAACGCCTGTCACACCGCGCCGATCCAGCACCTTTTCCAGCCATATGAAGGCGAGTTCTGGTGTGTCTCCTGCCGTCGCCATGCGTTCGTGTAGCATGGCGTTCGCCAGCTCCAGCATTAGTGCCCATTCGCCAAGTCGCTTTGCCATGCGCTCCAAACGCGCGGGTTCCAAACCGAGGATGCCACCACTCAGTAGCCGGATTGACTCATCAGCAGTCATCTCGTCTACATCAGTCAAGGCGGCTTTGGCACCGACGGCGATCCCAACGTCGCGCGTGGTAATCAGGCGGGCGCAGCGTTCGCCACCCCGCAGAAATGGTTGTAAGTGGGCACCGTTCCACACGTCATCGATCACGATCAGACAGTCTTTGTTTGCCAGCTTCTCCGCCAGCTCCTTTGCTGCGTCTTCCACGTCAATGAAGCCGGTGCGCTCCCCGGTTAGCGCGGCATAGAGCTTGGTCAGCCCGCCGAGTACGTCCGGCTGTTCGCCGAGCGTCACCCACAGGATGCCATCGTCAAACGCGGCCTGCACGTCTTCGTCGTGACAAAGCGCCAGCGCCAGCGTCGTCTTGCCAAAACCACCCGCACCTTTGAGCGCAGTCGTGATCGCTACGGGATTCTGACGATCTTTGTCTAGCACGCGGCTGACCAGTTCGCCGAATTCGCGCGGACGCTCGACGAAATGAGAGGGTAGATCCGGCGCCATGAACGGCACTTTATCCTGTTTACACGGCTGTTTGAGATGAGCAATGACGGTCGATCGCTCCTTCTCCCAATCGTGGAAGTGGAGTTTCTGCTTCATGCCGCGCCATTTGGGAAGTGCTTCGAAATTGATGGGATAGCCGGGTATTTGCAGTGGGTAAATGCACAGTCCATGCTCACGAGCGTAGTTCCACTCATCTTCCACGTTTTCGGACGCTAACGCGCCGGGTGTGGCAATTAGCACCATGAAACGCACACTGTCGAGCATTCCCTTGAGCTGTTTCCACCACGGTTTTCCGCCTTCTAGGTTGCGTCGATCCATCAGGATGGTTCCCTCACCGAGTTCAGCGGTCAACATATCGAAAAGTTTGGCGGCAAACTCTTCGCCATCAGTACGAGCATAGGAGATGAAGACGCGGGGCGTGGTGTCCATGATTGATTCCAGAAATGAAAAGAGATCATCGAAAACGTTTGCTCGACTCTTCGAACATGATTATAGCCAGTTTCGCGCCGTCGCAGTGGCTGCGGCGTATTTCCGCCCTTCAGTTTCACTGGCGTTTGCGCTGACCTCCGTAGTGACCCTCGCGCTGCGTTTCGTCCGGTTTCTCAGCCGCAAGAGTAGCACGCCGCACCGCCGTCAAAGCCGTGGACGGCTTCGGCGACGGGCGCGCGCCTGGCTGGCGCCGCTCCGCTCAGGCGCGCCCGTGCCGCCCGGTGGGTGCCGGCGGTTCTGGGCGGCGTGCTCCTGCGCCTTGCGTTGAAACCGGACCTTACCAAACGCATAGCGAGTGATCGTTTACACGGCTGTCCCGTGCGCAAGCGGCTGCGTCAGCTCGAAAGGGCGCGCTGTAAACCCTGCCCGGTACCACTGAGTACCGACGGTCGCCTACTGGTGAACGCGCTCGCTCGTCTATGCCAAACGCCCTCGACCCGTGCTGCGGGGCCGCTCCTCCCGGAGGAAGGAGGTCGGCTTGGCCGAGCCGCACACAGACCACCGATGCGCCGATCGTCGTGAATGCGAGTGGATCACCGCTCGACCGGACAGGTCAACCGTTCGTGGTGTTCAGAGATGAACCCGGACGGCATTCAGGCGGCAACCGGCACTCATGGGCGATTTTCCAGCGCCTCACGGACTCCAGTCTGTGGGGCGCTTTCCTTTTCTCGATGGTTTCACTTTTTCACGGAGGTGTTGATGCGCACAGAAACGCATCTACTGATCGCGGGTAGCCGCTATGCGACCCGCGCCATGCTCGACTACGCCCGCCGCGCCGTGCAGCGGGCGCACGATCTCGACTGGATCATCCTTGTTGGGGACAACCCGAAAGGCGTGGATCTGGCGGTGGTGGAAACCTGCCGCCGGATCAAAGCACGCGTGATCGTCGCCGGGATCGCGAACTTCCCGCGCAACTACGGTTGCAAGCATGGGAGCTACGTCAAGGTCACGCGCGATTTGTATCGCAGCGCGGGCGGCGATCTGCTCACGGGCTACACGGCACGGGATCGCTGGTTGGTGGATAACTGCCAGCAGGCGCTGTTCATCTGGAACGGCGAGAGTCCCGGCACAAAGGCAGGCTACGACTACGCTCGGCAGCGCGGCAAAACAGCGCACCTCATCAACTTTGACCGGAGGCCGCAGATATGAGCGGACACATCATCGCCGTGGATACCTACGGTGCGCAGCGCGTCACCGATCCGCGCACACAGCAATTGGTCAGCGCGTACAAACTCGGCTACACGAGCGCCGTCTCCGCCGTGCTGCTCGCGCTGTACGGCGACAAAGCGCGTAACGTGTCGCCGAAACAGGCTTCGTACCACTACGTGCAGATCGACGGTGACGTCGTGGTGCGGCATGGACACATTCTGCTCACGCTGACCGCCGCCGAACTGGCGCGAGCGGAACAGATCACACGGCAGAGCTACCGCGCGGGCGTCTTCCTGTGGCGCGATCAGCAGTGGTGGGCATTCCCTGACAGCAGTCATTCGGATTACACCGCACCCGGCTACCGCACCGGGCCGAGCTTCGATCCGACCGGCTTTCGCCCGCCATCCCCCTCGACCGGGGAACGCGAAACCGTGATCAGCGGGATGGTGGCGGAACGTAGTCAGCGCAGCGCGACGGAGAAACCATGGTGGTGGCTGAGTGGCGAGACATATCCGCACCGCGACCTGCTCAAGCGGTCGGGTGCGCGCTTCAGCTCCCGCCGCAAGCAGTGGTACTACATCGGCGCGGACCTACCCGCGGCGATCCGCGCGCTGGTGACGAGTGAAGCGCAAGCGGAGGCGGAAACTATCGACGCGGAACCGGAACCGGTTGCGCCACTCGACCCGCTGCCACCTACGGTTGAAACTGCGCCGACTGCCCCCGCCATGAGTCCCGCACTGGTCAGTCTGATTGAGCAGGCGCTCGCCGATGACGAGGCGCACTCCCAACCCGCGTCCATTGACCAGCCCGCCGATCCCGAGCCGACGCCCGCGATTCGTATCACCAAACCGAGTCCGCTGCCCGCCGACGGCGAACCGCTGGACGCGGTGCAGACTGCGCTCCGCGAAGTGCAGCGCACGCCCTGCGCGCCGATCTGTCGGTCGGAGACGAGCCGCAGCCCCGGACGCGCCGTGCCCATCACGCAGCAGTACTGCGGCGAACTCACGGGCAGCATCACCGGGCAGGTCTACTGTTATGGGTGGGCGATGTATGAAGGTGTGTGCGTGTATGTGAATATGGGCGGGCCGCGCACCGGCGTTGAGGCGATCCGCGCCAAGTTGAGCAAGGGCGACATCGTCACCGTCGTGCCGGAAGCCACGCCCGCCATCGAACTGACCGCCGGGGAAGGGAACAGCGGCATGTATCACGACTACCTGCACACGATCCCCGAAGCCCGCTTTACATCGCTCATTCTGCTGCACGAGTGGGTGGTGAACCCGAACTACAGCGGGAACGCCACGACGTTCATCCTGCGGACGGACGACGCGCAGGCGCAGGCCAAACTGAAACACCATGTCGCGCAGGTGGTCAACGTGCCCGTGTTCGAGGCGTGGACGCCATTTCTCTGGTCGGCGGGCTCTGCGGCGATGCTCGTGCGCCCAACACGCGCGGCGGGCGGCATCGATCTGCTGACTGTCTCGCTCGACGCGCTGGCGTGGACTCGGCTCATCACGGGTGGTTTGGAGCAGAAGCAAATCAAAATAGAGTCATAACGACATAGACCCTGTACCGATTGGGAGAAATCGTTTCAAGCACAATGCTTTGAGTTGAGCTAGATGCTTGATGTCCTCTCCCATACAGGTACTCTGTATCACTGTTGAACGTCCAGTCCACATCGTTCTGCAATATCCCACGCAGTTCGAGCAGTGCCGGATCACTCATTGGCGCTACTGACGAAACCCATGTCGAAGCAATGAAAGCATCCAACTCGCCTGCCTCCATATCGAACGAAACAAACACGATGCAGTCGCCTCTGCCCGCATAAACAGAGCGGGCAAAGACATTATCTGCTGTTGCTGGGAGAGTAAGCTTAGCGACTTCTTCTATTGCTGCAGAACTCCCCACTCCCACGCATTCCCCGTCGTATGAGAACCATTCACCCAGTCCCGAAAAATCAAGTGTTTGTAGAAGCGCATAAAGCCCAAATGCGGCAACGAGGGTGCACAAAGCGCCTACTCCGCCGAGGATGAGGAGAATACGACGAAAACGGCGTTGGTTGTTTGACATCTTCGGCACTCAGAGTGTGACTTCCACATCAGCATGACTCAATCATAACATCTCATTTCACAAGCTTTAGGCAATAGTTATCGAGAGTCAGAGAGGATCGACCAATCATGGCACGCGCTGAATCGAAAATGATCATGGGCTACTTGCCCATCGAGGAGCGCCACTATCCGGCGCTCCTGTCGTTAGTCGCCCCCGCGACGTCCGCCGTCCGCCTGCTGGATCCGTTCGCCGGGGAAGGCGCGTTCCTCGCCGCGGCAGCGCAGGCGTGGAATGTCATGCCCTACGCGAATGAGCTCGATGGAGAGCGCGCTGCCCAGTGCCTGGCCCGCTTCGGTCCGACGCAGGCGGTGCGCTGCGATGTCGAACGGTTAGTGGCCTCCAACAACGCGTTCGGCCTCCTGTGGGCGAACCCGCCTTACGACCATGACAAGGCCGCGCAGGGCAGTAAGCGCGTCGAATTCGCCTATCTGCGCCACGCGTGGAAATGGGCGCAAGACGGCGCGGTCGTGTTGTGGTGCGTGTATCACCAGCACATTACGGCGGAAGCCGCCGCCTTTCTCGCCAAACACAGCCGAACCGCCGACGTGTGGGCGCTGCCCGGCAAGCATTTATCAGAATATGATCAGGTGGTGGTCGTGGCGATCAAGGGCGAGCAGCCGAACCCCGGCGCGCTCTACGCCGAGATCATGGCAGGGAAAGCCGCGCCGCGACCGCTGGTGGTGCAGCCCGCCCCGGTCTACTCCGCACCGCCACCCCGCGCGCTCCAGCGCTTCGTCTTCACTGCCGATATGCTCGATCCGGAACAGGGGCTCCGGCTGATTGAAACCAGCGGGGCGTGGACGAGTCAGGGTTTTCAGGCGCTGCTGCAGCCGCCCCCGCCGCCGACCGCGATCGAACCGGTGGTCGCGCCGCGTCCGGGACATCTGGCGCTGGTGCTGGCCGCCGGGGTGGCTGATGGTGCAGTCATCGCCACCGACGATTACGGGATGGTCGCGCTGCGCGGCAAAACGCGCCATGTCGAGCAGATCGCCCGCGTGGAGATCGAAGCCGATCCCAACGACCCGGAACGGCAGGTCAAGAAGACGACCATCCGTCTGAAACCGACGACCACCCTCACGCTGCTCGGCGGTGACGGCACGACGGTCGAGATGGAGGGGGATGAGGCGCTGCTCGGTTTCATCAGCGCCAACAAGCGGGCGCTGGCGGCGTACCTCAACGCCAAGTTCAAGCCGATGTACCGCTTCGACTTCGCGGGGATCGGACGCTGGCTGGACCGTATCCGGCTGAAGGGCAAGTACCCGCTGTATACGGCGCAGAAACATGTGGTCGCCGCCGTCACGCGGGGACTGCGTTCGCGGGACAGCCTCCTGCTCTGCGGGCAGATGGGCACCGGGAAGACGGCGATGGGTGGAGCGGCCGCGATTGCCATCGCGGCGAATGTCATCCGGGAACTGCGCAGCGGGATGCGTCCGGAGCAGGTCGTGCTGATTGTCGCGCCGCCGCACCTGATCGAGAAGTGGAAGCGTGAGCTGCACAGCCTGCACCCGCAGATCCACGTCGAACGGCTCGACCGCCATGAAGATATTCAGCGCTTCATGGCAACCGCGACGACGCTCGGCGCGGACGTGGCCAAGATCGGGCTGATCAAGCGCGATATGACCAAGCTGGGCGCGGGACATGAACCAGCGGTCGTGTGGCGGCGGGAAGCGGTCGCGCTGTGGCGGTATGGCGCAGCAGTGCCGGAGGGGTACGAACCGGACCAGCGTGTCCGGCGGGAGCGCGTGCCCAAGTGTCCGCACTGCGGCCACACCGTGCTGCAGGAGAAGAAAGGTACGAGCGCCCCCGCGTCGCTGGCGTGGCTGGAAAGCGGCAAACGGACGTGCGCCGTTTGCCAGTCGCCGCTGTGGCGCGAGCGTCGGGATCGCGGATCGCAGCCGAGGCCCGGGGAGCTGTATCC
>CALKIA010000654.1 GCA_937988705.1 uncultured Chloroflexota bacterium
ACGCGACGACGCCCTTCCCTACCAGCTTGATCTCCCCGCCGCAGTTCTTGCACTTGTCGAGCTCGCGGAGATTACGCGCATCAGCCGAGTAGAGCACACCTTCATCCCAGTTGATGTAACCACTGAACACTTGCAAGCCCACCAGTTGATGCACCATATCTTTGACTTGATCGGCGCTAACGCGCATTTCCAACGCCATATCGGCGACGGCCACCTGCCCACGGCTCTTGAGGATGTCAAGCAGTTGGCGCTGTTTCTGCATGACTGAATCTTCCTGCGCTTGCTGTCCCCCCTTAATAAAGAGGTACAGTCCGAAGCCGATCAACAGCGCGACCGGTATAAACGCCAGTCCCGCGCCGATCAAGGCGCCGCCGGAAGTCAGCGTTTCTCCGGCAACCTGTGATGCGATCCAGAGACTAGCGATCAGCGCGACGCCGATTCCGACAACGGTGAGAATAATTCCACTCAAACGGCTGTTGTTCATATTGTTCGCTCCTATCAACCGAAACCGCTGCGACCACCGCCGCCGCCACCACCACTCCGAAAACCGCCGCCACCGCTAAAGCTGCGACCGCCGCTGCTCCAGCGTCCGCTGCTGCCAGACGTGGTGCTTTGCGGACGGCTCGTCATCGCCGACGACGCCGAGTCTAACATGGATGTTAAGCCAGACGAGATTGATTCCAGCCCCTGCGAGAGATTGCCCGACATCTGATCGAGTGAGAAGCCGCTGTTAGCGCTCACCAGCTCACCGGGCAGACCACCCATCTCGCTGCCACCGCCGAAGCCGCGCCCACCATAGATCGGTGTGCCCGCCCGGTAGCCCCGACCCCACGGGCCGCCGAGGTAGGTCGGATAGTACCACGGCGGAATAGTCGCTGAAGTCGATTGACTGAAGCGCCGCACCCACGACTTGTCGATCCCGAACGCGACGGCATAGGGAAGGTAATCAGAAAAACGCGTCGCCGCCTCGTCCACGTTACCATATTTGTCGAGGTTGGAGAGATATTCGTAGAAGGCTTTCCATTTGGCGGCTTCTTCCGCACCTTTACGCGTTTTGGCAGGCATGGCCGTACCGAAGGCGAAGGCTGCCGCCGCCGCGACAAAGAGAGCGGCAGGTATGCAGAAGCCGAATTCCGTCAGTTCTTCAATCAGCGGCAGAATCATGGCTGTCCCGACAATCGTCAGGATGATCAGCCCTACCCCTATGACGGACCACAGACCGCGCGTATTATTGGGATTGGTTTTGAAGAAGCCTTCCTTGACCAGTTCGCCGTACAGGTCACTCTGGATCTGCGCAATTGTCGTATAGAACGTGTTACGCAGCGAATTCATCGACCGCTCCAGCGACGAACCACTGAACAGATGATTCATCATGCGGTTCTCGTACGGGCGTAAGTCGGTTAATGGTTTATCTGTGCGCTTAAAGGTGAATTCTCGCGTCGTGCCGATGCCAAATAGACCTTCGCTCTGTTTCTCTTCGAACACCATGTAGCCGCGCTGCGCGAGATCCACAAGCGTGGAGATCGCATCGCGGGGATCAGCGCGTTCGTCGATCAAGGTACCGACCACAGCCGGAGGCAGGGATGACGGCGGTTCCGAGAGGAAAGTCGGCACCGGGCCGATCTTGGGGTCACGCCCGCGTGTCTGCCAGAACACGAAGAACAGCAGCGGCAACCCGAGGCCGATAAGGACACTTGCGAGGATCACGCCAATGTTAACGAGCGGCCGCGTCGCCAGATCTTGATCAAAGCTGGTTTGCCACGCTGCGACACGCGCATTCGGATTGTGTGGGTACTGCACGCGGATCGAGAAGGATTCTGAACTGCCAATGCCGTTGGACGCGGTCGCGACAACGGTTGTACCCTCCACGGTGATTTCGCTAGTCGCGCCATAGGTGACGACCGGATCCACATCTTTACGCGGTGTCGAGCCTTCCGGCAGTTCGACCGTCACGGTCGATGACCGAATCGGATAGCCGAAATGGTCGCTGGGCACGGCATCCCACCATAATTGATCGCCCCCTTCGTAAATCAGCAGGTTGCCAACAACTTCATAGCTGATTTCGATGATACCCTTACCATTGCTGATGGGCGACGCGAAATTGTAAGTGATATCGGTTGAAGATTCCGTATCGCGCGCGCAGAATGTTCCCGCCTGGTTGAGGCAACCGGAACGCAGTTGGGTGCCGCGATCAGTGATTTGAATATTCTGGATGTCTTCGAGCATATCATGCTCGATATCGCGCACACCAAAGCTGAACGTGCCCCTGAACTCGATTTCATAATGTTCGGTCACACGATAGCTGTTGTTCTCCGTGTCCACGTTGTCGATGAGGACATCCCACCGCTGCCATATCAGGGAGCGGTTGTCTTGCGCCGTGACTCCATTGACCATGAAGATCAGTACGGCGAGCGCAATCGCCACTGCCCACTTCCTATGCATGACGCCTCCTTGAGTGTAAATCAACCACATTATGAACCCGAATTTCATCAACCGCCATACATAGCGCCTATGGACTGTTACGTGTAATATCCAGAAAAGTTGTAATTGTGCCCATGAAGGAGAAGTTGTGTTGAGATTAGCCTTTTTGCTTTTGATGATGCTCGTCGCTCTGGTGTTGCCCGCCCCGGTGGCGGCTCAGGATAGCACCCCAACGCCCGTCACGTATGTTATTCAACGTGGCGACACGTTATTGTCGATTTCCCGCCGGTATGATGTCACCGTTGGTCAGCTGATGCGCGCCAATGATATCAGCAACCCGGAACTGATTATCGCCGGGCAAACGATTATTATTCCCTCTGGTGATGCAACAGCTACCCCCGCATTATCGACGGCGGAAGCGGTCGATAGTCCACCAGCGCCTACACCCACCAGCACGCCAACGCCTGCACCGACAGCGACACCTCTGCCGCCAACCGCAACGCCGACTGTCGTGGGAACAACGTATGTTGTGCAGACCGGAGATACCCTGGCGATCATCGCGCAGCGCAATGGCATTACGGTTGGAGCACTGCTGCGCGCGAATGATCTGCCGAATCCGGATGTGATCAATGTGGGACAGCGGCTGATAATCCCGCCGCGCGCCGATGCGACTCCTGCCCCCACCTCCACGCCCGAAGTAACCGATGAATTCGCCCTGCCACCCCTGCCCTTCGGCTATGGGGTTGATCTATTCTTCCCTGATGAGAATGTGGCCACTGTGGTCGATCAGGTGTCTCTACTCAGCTTAAACTGGGCGAAGGTGAACGTTTACTGGCGCGATCTCGAAGCGACGGAAGGTGCCGTCGATGTCACCTTACTTGACGACATTGTCGCCGGACTCGACGCCGCTGGCGTGAATATTCTTATGAGCGTAACCACCACGCCCACCTGGGCTGGCGCTGATGAGAACAGTCCACCCAATGACTTCTCTGTTTTTGCCAGCTTCGTTGGTGCGCTCGCCGATCATTATGCGGGAATCGTTGATGGCTATGAAATCTGGTCAGAACCCAATACCCGGTCGCAGTGGAATAATCCAGAACATCCGTTTACCCCCGCGGCCTACATCGATTTGCTGCACGTGACGTACACTGCTGTCAAAATGTCTGATCCGCTGGCGCGCGTTGTTAGCGCCGGGTTGGCTCCCACGGGCGCGAATACCGACAACGCCCTCAATGATCGTGAATATTTGAGTGGCATGTATGTGGCCGGGCTGCGTGATGTCAGCGATGCAATTGGGGCGCGCCCGTTCGGATTTGGCAATTCGCCGGATACATTGTGCTGCCTGTCCAGTGCAGCCAGCTATACCGACAGTGCCAGCTATTACTTTCTGAGCACGTTAAGCGACTATCGCGGCATCATGACTGAGCAGGGTGATGGCGGCGCACAGATCTGGATTACTGGGTTCGGCTGGGGCAGCAGCGAAGACACTGCGTCACCTCCGGAGGATCAGGTCTATGTGAGCTATAACACCTTGGAAGAGCAAAGCCTGTATACGGGTAGAGCTTTCGAGGTTGGCGCGCAGTTAGGATTTGTTGGCCCGATGATCCTCAGCAATTTGAACGGCTGTGCCATCGATCGCGACTGCTATTACAGTCTATTAGGTCCAACGGGGCAACCGCGACCGATCTACGATATTGTACGGATTCTGTTCACGCCGGCGCAGTAAGGTTTGGCAGGGGCATCGCTTACTGGATGCCCCTGTGCTAGGCGAGCTCTGCGTCATCCGCCTTGGATGAACCGCGTACATAAAACGGATGGCGGCGCGGTTCGTCTGTTTCCTGATGTCCAATGGCTTCGACTTTGCGCAAACGGCTGAACTTGAGGGCGCGCACGCGTCCCGACAAGCTGTCGATGCCAACGAGGAAGACTTCATCTTCCTCGCCCTGTTTTGGCCGCATGAAGTAGTTGGTGAGTTCGCAGACACGGAGCTTCATACCATCACGGCCCGTGTACCAGATTTTGATTCCCCGGCGACTGCGCCAGGCCTCGTCTATCGTTTCGAAGAGGGGCACGGCAGATGGATCGATGTGTGTGTCTTTATCGGTGAAGGGGGTGGGGAGTACCTGACCGAGCTTGGCAATCGCCGATCCCAAGTGTGGGGTTTGTTGTGTGCTTTCCGTGGCCGCTACCAGCAGCGCCACCGTCTCATCCATACTCAGACGTAGTGTCGCGAGGTAATGTTCACGGTCGATGAAAAACCGTCCGTCGCGCTGAAATACAGGGACGCCAATTTCTTCCAACAGCGCCAGATCGCGATAGACGGTACGACGGTCAACGCCACAAGCATCCGCAATCTCGACAGCGCGGAGCCCTGCTGTGCTTCTAAACAGCAGTTGCTCTAGTGCGATGAGTCGTTCGGCACGGTTTGTCAGACGAGTCGCCATACGCTTCCCTTTTCTTGGCCTTTGTCGTAGAAAGGCTTCAAGAAGCAGTATAGCACCATGTCAAAAAGTGCGCTGACATCAACCAAATTGAGCTTGAAAGACCGCAATATACAGTGGAATTAGGCATGCGACCGCAAAAAACGCTAGGATTGCCAACCCGATCGTGAGTAGATCAAAGGCTGGCGCTGTTTCGCGACGCGGTAACTGCTGCGGAACATAATACCCGCTGGTATTACCGCTCACACCTTGCGTTGGCAACGGCCGGCTGTTGCCGGTTGGCATCATATTCGCTGGTTGATGCTGTTGGCGGAACGGTGCGCCACTCGAAAGCGCATTGGGTGCCAGATCATACCGCGCGGTGGGCAGTGGTTCGCCCACTTGCAGCGGAACCTGCGACGGTGCTGGTGGAATGATCGACTGCTGGGGCTGCGGGGGGCGCGCTTGAATCGTCGGGATGACCGGGGCTTGCGGTATCGGCGCGGGCGGCGCGATCGGAGTCTCGCGGCCGCGATCCCGATAGCTGATCAGAATATGGCCAAGTTGATCAGCGAGTCGGTAGCGCGCGACTGGGTCTTTACTCATCGTTTTGTAGACGATTTTCGCGAGGCTGTCCGGCACCGTCGGATTAAACTCGGTCACCATGGGAATGCGTTCGCGGATATGCGCGAGCGCCAGCTCTTGCTGGTTAGCGCCTGAATAGGGCAAACGTCCTGTGAGCATCTCAAACATCACGATGCCAATCGAATAGACATCGGCGGCGGGTGATGGTTTCTCGCCTTTAGCCTGCTCCGGCGCGAAATAATGAGGACTGCCCCAGACTACCGCCTGTCGTTCTCCCGGTTGGGCATCACTGAGGGCTTGCGCGATACCAAAGTCTGTGACTTTGACAACATCTTCACGAGTGACGAGGATATTCTGTGGCTTTACATCCGCATGGACGAGACCTGCACGGTGTGCGAAACCGATTCCGGCACAAATCTGGATCGCCAGATTCAGCGCGCGTTCAATCGGCAGGCCACCGTCCCCTTTGATAATGCGCTTGAGGTCCTGACCTTCGATGAATTCCATAACGATATAATGTGTCGGGCCATCGCTGCCGACATCATGCACCGTGACGATATTGGGATGTGCCAGGTTAGCGACGCTGCGCGCTTCATTCCGAAAGCGCGCGAGGAAGGCGGGATCATTGGTTAAGCTCGGTCGTAGAATTTTCACGGCCACGGTACGTCCTAGCGCCTGATCAATGGCTTTGTAGATGACCGCCATCCCGCCCGATCCCTGCTGCGCGACGAGCCGATAGCGTCCGTTTAAAACTGTTTCATGTGTCATCCAGTCATCCTCACTGACCCCGCATCAAGGTCGCATCAAGGGATCAAACAAGCGTCGATATTCGAGGAGCGCGCTCCGATCGGTCATGCTGGCGATATAATCCGCCACCACGCGATGCAGCGGGTAGGTTTGCAGATCGTTCTGGCACTCTTTCGGTAATTGACGCGGATCATCGATCAAAGTACCGAATATTTGCTCGATAAACCGTTCCGCGCGGCGCTTCATTCGTACAACGCGGAAACTATAGTACATGTTTTCGTACAAAAATGCTTTGAGTGCTTTTGTCATTGCCAGAACTGGACTACTGTAGCACACCAGGTTTTCAGGCTCTTCTTGAACAGCCTGCGACGACGTTGGTTGTACTGCTTCAAGCTGTGCAGAGGTTGTCATGAGCACATCATCAACTAGTAGACCAACCAACTCCCGAATAAAGGTGTGGCGGGTAATTTCATCCAACTGGGTCGGGTTCCTCTTCCAACCCAACCGATCGCACAAGAGTCGCCAGATTTCTAGTTCCCCGAGCTCATCGGGCACAATTAGGCCGGCATTCAGGCCATCATCCAAATCGTGCGCATTATAGGCTAGCTCATCCGTAATGTTAGCGATCTGAGCTTCGAGCGTACCGCGCAGTTTGGGATCCAGCCCTGCGCGTTCACTCAGATTATAGTCAGTTTCGTGCTTAGCGAGGCCAAATAAGGTGTCACGTGTGAGGTTTAGCCCTGTAAATTGGGGGTAACGTCGCTCAAGCTCTGTTACTACCCGGTAGCTCTGATAATTGTGGTTGAAGCCCCCGTGATCTTTCATCAGCGTGTTGAGCGTGTCCTCGCCTGAATGACCGAACGGTGGATGCCCAAGATCGTGCGCGAGGCAGATCGCCTCGACCAGATCTTCGTTAGCGCGCAAGGCTCGTGCCATCGTGCGTGCGATCTGGGCGACTTCCAAGGTGTGTGTGAGGCGTGTACGATAGTAATCCCCTTCGTCGTTGACGAACACCTGCGTTTTATATTCTAGTCGACGAAAGGCCGCCGAGTGAATGATGCGGTCTCGATCGCGTTGAAATGCCGTGCGATAGAGAGATTCGTGTTCTGGGTGTTGGCGTCCATGCTGACTACGGCTGAGCGAGGCATACTCGGCTAGAATCGCAGCCTCATTGTGTTCAAGTTGTTCCCGGTTGAGCATGGTCACTATCCCCTGCGCGGTTTTCTACTATTTTAGCTTCTTATCATCCAGTTGGGTGGCTTCGCGGAATAGCTGCGCATTGTCAATGGCAATGGCAGCGCGACTAGCCAGTTCCTGACCGAGCGTAAAATCATCCTCGGTGTAGTGCCGCCCGGATTCCGCCATGACTAATTGCAGCATCCCGACTCCCCTACCGCGAGCTAAAAGCGGTAAATTCATCGCCGATTTCAGTCCTAACCCCCGAAACATGGCCAGCATCTCTGGGTCTTTAATTGCCGAAACGAGTAGCTCATCGGGGATATCTCGATACAACTCGGGAACGCCGCTGCGAATAATTTGGTACACACCACCTGGTTCATCCGGTTTTGGCGGGTATTTTCGACTGATGTCATA
The DNA here is from genome assembly GCA_937988705.1 of uncultured Chloroflexota bacterium. Lineage (GTDB taxonomy): Bacteria > Chloroflexota > Anaerolineae > Aggregatilineales > Phototrophicaceae > Flexifilum. The sequence continues at coordinate 7,767 of CALKIA010000654.1, forward strand.
AGCCCAACTGACCTTGGTCGGATCAATATGCGTTACGGCCAGTCGTTCCACCTGACCATTCGGCTGCAAAATGTCCACGGCGCACCAATCGGCGATTGTGGGCACGGCGATTTCGGCGACCGACCGCAGTGTTGTTTCATAATCGAGCGATGAATTGAGGATTTCGCTAGCGCGCACGAGAAAGTCGAGCTGTTCACGGCGGCGCTGCAAATCTGCGATCAGTTTAGCCTTCTCTTCTTCGGCTTTCTTTCGATCCGTGATATCCAACATGATGGCACCAACACCAAACGTTTCCCCACTGCCATTACGTACGCGATAGTAGCTGATCAGGAAGTGCTGCTGCGTATCCCCGAAAATGCTGTGACGAGTCTGTTCAATCTCCTGATTGAGAACGGGTATACCAGAGTCGAGCACGCTGATGAGTGCCGCTTGCATTTTAGAACTTAGCTGCGGCAGCATCTCCTCTACGGTTCGCCCGATGTGTGCTGCCGGGTTCAGTCCGCTCAATGCGGCCATCACGGGGTTAATACGTACGTACCGCAGCGTTCTGTCCCAGAAACACATGCCAATGGGCGCGGTGATTTGGATCATGTTGAGAAGCAGGGCGTCATCCTTGTAGTTATCTGTGAGTGGGGCATTGATTACCTGTGGAGCAGGTTCTCGAACCTTGCGGAGAGAATGCACCAGATAAATAATGATTGTCGTCTCAAACAAGAACACACTGACTTTTAGTAAGCTTTCAGGCTCAGTAAGGAGAAAATTGTTGTAGGGCGGTAAAAAGAAAGTGATTGTTAGGAATGTACAGACCATAGCGCTAAATACACCGGGAAACACGCCACCATACCACGTCGAAACTACCACCACAGCATAAAATAGCATAAATGGGGTGTCTGCGTCGAGTGGGCGGATGACGGCCAGCTTGAAGGTGAGAACAAGAAGAATTGTGGTGAGGGCAAGAATGTAAGGAGTGAGTTTAGGAAGCCAATTAGTAGGCATGCTGTCTCCGCAAACGGTTTAGAATGCGATAGTGTTTCGAGGTAGTACGTTGATGAGGCAGTGAGATTCTGATTTATTATAGCATTCGTTACGTCATGTGCACACGTATAGCTGGTTCTGCTGACAACCATGACTGATTTGCAAAATCCTTGTGAGAGATATACAGTGCAGGGATTGTGCTCGTAGCTGGTTTTTGGAAACTCAATTTGTGTGGCAAATTCGAGATTTTGTTTATTGCTACTTAACAAATAGTTCTTCGGGCTCAGGAATTTTGTATTGTGCGGTGTTGTGGGGACTCCATGAAAGATTATTTAGAAGAACTCGACGAGTTGGATAAGGCCATACTTCAAGAGCTTCAGGATGATAGTGCGATGAGCAATGTGGAGCTGGCGCGGCGGATTTCACTCTCTCCGCCGGCGGTTCATGCACGCATTAAGCGATTGGAGGAACTGGGGTATGTACGGCAGTATGTTGCCATTCTCGACAGGGAAAAAGTGGGTTATGACATGCTCTGTCTGATTAATGTTACGCTTCAAATGCACCAAATGGACAACATTAACCTTTTCCGTGAAGCGGTTCAACAAATGTCAGAAGTTCTGGAATGTTATTTCGTTACCGGGGAATTTGACTATCTGCTTAAGGTAGTAGTGCGTAACCGTAAAGAGTTGGAAACGTTTCTGATGGAAAAACTCACGCCTATTTCCGGTATCGCTCGAATTTCGACCAGTATTGTGTTGACTGAGATTAAGTATACGACAGCATTGTCGTTGGATTAAGGTGTTTTGTTTTTGTGGAAGGATATGTACAATAATTCTTTTCATAATGACTATGCGCAAATCACAGACAACATAGAATAATGGCCAAGACTGAGGTACCAAGGGTCCCTGCGTGGGAACCTCTGCGAACAAAAACACCGCCCAAAAGGCGGTGCATGCAAGACTTGGCGGTGTAATCGCTGCTAGACTTCTTCGTAAAAAATATCATCCGCGTAGCAGTATCCCCACACTTCGCCCGGTTCCAACGACTTCACCATTGGATGTCCGGTCGCGTGAAAGTGTTTAGTAGCGTGCTTATTCTTCGACGAATCACAGCAGCCCACATGGCCACAGGTCAGGCAGACACGCAGGTGTACCCAGCGATCCCCCATCTTTAAGCATTCTTCACAACCCTTAGTGTTGGGCGTCACGTTCTGAATTTGATCTAGATGTTCACACGACTGCATTCCGCTGTACCCATCCTTTCGTCAGTTACGGAGACTATAGGGGATGGCTGCGAGTTTTGTCAAGCTGATGGCGACCGGTACGCTTTTATCTACCCTCATCGACTCCCCTGCCCTGCCCCATCTGCGGGGATGACCGCATGATCAATTTTGGGGACGAACGGCTGTGTGCAACCGCGAATGGCGTGTGACCAAAGGGGATTCCGGGGCAGTCTCGACCTGAGTCACGCTGCCTATCATCAAGGCAGAGATCCGGAGATGGCTGATCGTTGCGGTCGTCGAAGCTCATCGCCGCGTCACCGTCAGCGGCACTTCCCCACGCGCCCGTCGGGTGTCTGGCCAGGCTTGGAGCATCGCCGAAGTGTTGAGAGCCTGGCGCTTATGTAGATGAGCCACAGCCTCGAACGTGATATAATCTAGGGGATTCGACTTAGTGTTAGGGGAAAGCGTTACGCATGGACATTAACCAGGCAGCGCGCATGATTGAATGGCTGGATGAAGAACGCCGCCGTGACAAAGCAACCATTGCCACACTTCAGGAACGCTTAGCACAGCAGCAGGACGCACTAGATGTGCTGCTGCGCCGTGTCGGCAGTGTGGAATCCGATCAAAGCGTGATCCGCGGGCAGGTAGCGGTCACCGGGCGCGAGACAGAAGTCAGCGACCAGCTGCGTAAAGAAATGCAGCAGATGATCGAAGGTGTCGAGGCGAAACGACTGACGGCCGAACGTGAAGCGGAACGCCGCTCCGAGCTAGCGCGCGAAGCTCTGATGCGCCCCGTGCGCGAACTCACGGACAAACTCGGTAAACTCGAACGTCAGGTGACCGAACTCCCCGCGATGAATGTTGAAAAAGACCGCCTGGCTGGGATTGCCGCCAACCTCCAGACGCGGGTCGATGACTTATATAAGCGTCTCGAAGACCCGGATCGCCGTCTCGCTTATCTCGAAGAACAACGCCGTCAAGATGCCCGCCGCATCTCCGAGGTTGAATCCGAACAGCCAGAACTCCGTAAGCAAATCGACTCGGTGAAGCCGAAGATTTCGTTGTTGGAAGACTTATCCCTGCGAAATGAACGTAAAGTTCAGGAAATCCAAACCGGCGACCGGGATCGCCGCGAACAGATGCAGCAGTTCATCGACCAGCAGACGCTCTTGCAGCAGCAGCGCGATCAGCAGGTTGCCGATTTGCTCAAGCGGTTCGGCGAGCAGGAAAACGTCATGCAGCGCAATATCGAACGCTTCGAATCATGGGCGGAAGCGTATCGCGATATGAAAAAGATCATTGACGACTTTGAACGCATCGGCGACCGTCTGGAGCGCCGCATCAACGAAGTTGCCGAAATGCAGCGCTTGAGCGAGGAACGCTTCCGTCAGGAATGGAACGACTGGCGTTCGGACGACCAGAAACGTTGGAAGCAGTTCACGCTTTCTAACGATGAAGTCTGGCGGATGCATGACAAGGATTTCGAGCGGTTCGTGCAAAAACTCGACGAAATCCAGCAGTTGTTCCCACCGCTGCAAGACAGTATTACGCGCCTGTGGAACCTGGAACGAGAACGCGCTCAGCTCTACCGTGAACGTTATCAGGCGCTACTGCTCACCTACGATACAGCGGGTGCTGCCAAACCGCAGCCGGCGAATGGCGCTAACGGTACAAAATAAGTGCGCGTGCTTGGGACGGCGGGACATGTCGATCACGGCAAATCGACGCTCATCAGGTGCTTGACCGGCATTGACCCCGACCGCCTGCCCGAAGAAAAATCGCGCGCCATGACGATTGATCTCGGTTTCGCGTGGCTTCCGCTCTCCGATGGCGAACTGCTAGGCGTCATCGACGTACCGGGGCATCGGGATTTCATCAGCAACATGCTGGCCGGGGTGGGTGGGATTGATGCGGTGCTATTCGTGATTGCCGCTGATGAAGGCGTAATGCCTCAAACCCGCGAGCATCTGGCGATCCTCGACCTACTGGATCTCCGTCATGGCGTCATTGCGCTCACCAAAACCGACCTTATTCACGACCCCGACTGGCTGGAATTAATCCAGACGGATATACGCGAGCAATTCGCTCAAACTTCACTAGCCAACCTAGAGATTATTCCCATATCTGCGGTGACCGGCGCGGGCATCCCTTCGTTACGCAAACACCTCACCGGACTCGCCCCCCTCCCCCGCCCAGATCTAGGGCAGCCCCGACTCCCCATCGATCGTGTCTTCACCATCACGGGTTTCGGCACCGTCGTGACTGGCACGCTGCTTGGAGGGTCGCTGCATCTCGGCGATGCCGTGGTTGTTCAGCCGTCTGGTCTGCAAGGCCGTATTCGCGGGCTGCAAACCTATCAGCAGCAGGTCACAAGTGCCCAGCCCGGAAGTCGGGTGGCCGTAAATCTAGCGGGCGTCGAGCGCAGCGCGGTCAAGCGTGGCGACGTTTTGACCTTGCCCGATACACTCATACCCACTCAGCGCCTCGATGTGCGCTTCCGGCATCTTCCTACAGCCGACAGCGTCCTCAAGCATAATATGCAGGTCAAACTCTACGTGGGCACGGCGGAGACAGTGGCCCGCGTCCGGTTGTTGGCTGATGACCAGATTGCGCCGGGTGCAGATGGTTGGGTGCAGTTCGAGCTCGATCAGCCGTTGGCCGTTACAACAAGTGATCGGGTAATCGTCCGGCGGCCGTCACCTGCCCAGACCATTGGGGGCGGCGTTATCGTCGATCCTCATCCAGCACGACGCTGGAGACGCTTCCAGCCAACCGTAGTCCACGAACTAGAAACTCGCCTTATGGGAACACCAGCGGAACGCCTCGCGCAGGCGGCGAACGAGCTCGCCCATCCGCATGCGCTGCTGCGTGAGCTCGGGTTTCCGCCGATCGACTTTGACCGCATCTTCGGAGAGGCCGTTCAGCAAAAGCTTATCGTGCGTTTCTCCGACAGCTCGATCCTGTCTGTAACGGTGTGGAAAACCGTACATGCGCGTTTGCTCGCCGAACTTATGCGCTTTCACATGGCGTTTCCGCTGCGACTCGGCATGCCCCGCGAAGAGCTGCGCAGTCAGCTACAATTCCCACCTGCTGTTCTGGCGTTGTACCTTGCGCAAGTGCCTGAAATCACCGACGATGCTGATCTTCTGCGCCTCGAGACGCACTCAATATCTTTTGACTATGCGCAAACGCAGGCTGTCGAACAGCTGTTGGCAACCATGCAGGGATCGTCAGGCCTGTTCGCTTACGCGGAGGCAAGCGCCCTGGTCGGCGCGGAGGTGTTGCCGGCGCTCATCGAATTGAAGCAGATTCTTCGCCTCAACAGGGAAGTACTCATCACACAGGCGCGATATACTGAAATCGCTGCTGCTGTCCTTCGCCATATTGATGAGCACGGTTCAATCACCGCAGCCGAACTGCGCGACCAGCTCAATACCTCGCGGAAGTTCGCAATCGCCCTGCTAGAACACCTTGACGCGGTCGGGGTGACCAAGCGTCAAGGTGCTGGACGTATCCGCCGCTAAAGGGAGAATTCCGCGGGGAGTTCGCCGACGTTGATGCGGCTGATATGCGCGCCTAGCGCCGTCAACTTGTCTTCAATCCGTTCATACCCTTTATCGATCTGCTGAATATTGGCAATGCACGTCTCGCCCTTAGCGCTCAAGGCTGCTAACAGCATCGCCATCCCTGCGCGAATATCCGGGCTAGAGATGTAGGGTACGCCATTCAAACGAGTCGGGCCTTGCACTAACACGCGGTGCGGATCGCACAACGTAATTCGCGCGCCCATGCGCATCAGCTTATCCGTGAAGAAGAACCGGCTTTCATACATCCAGTCATGGAACAGCACTGAACCAGCACTCTGCGTCGCCACGACCAGCGCAATACTCATCAGGTCCGGGGGGAAAGCGGGCCAGGGCTGCGCCTTGATGATCGGAATACGGTTGCCGAGATCGGGTGCCACAGTGAGCGACTGAGCTGAGGGAACGAAAATATCTTCGCCCCGCGTCTCCCATGTCACACCGATGCGATCAAACACCAGCGCTACCATATCGAGATACTGCGGATCGGCTTGCTTGATTGTGATTTCGCCGCCCGTCACCGCGGCTGCGCCGATGTAGCTACCAACTTCGATGTAATCTGCACCGATGCGCGCTTCCCCACCTCCAAGTTTGTCCACGCCTTGGATCGTCAACCGATTCGAGCCAATCCCATCGATCTGCCCGCCCAGAGTCACCAGCATATTGCACAAGTCTTGCACGTGCGGCTCACTAGCAGCATTGCGAATGATGGTTGTTCCTTTGGCCAGCACCGCCGCCATAATCGCGTTTTCGGTCGCGGTGACGCTCGCCTCCGTCAGCAGAATATCCGCCCCGACAAGCTTATCCGCCTGCATTTCAAAGGCGTGTCCGTCGTAATCGACCCGTGCGCCTAGTTTGCGCAGCGCAAACACATGCATATCAAGGCGGCGTTCGCCGATGGCGTCACCGCCGGGAAGCGGCAGGTTGACTCGTCCGCAGCGGGCCAGCATCGGCGCGGCGAGGACAATACTGGCTCGTAAGCGTCCAGCCAACACCGGGTCAACCGAGGTGGTCGCCATTTGCCGCGCGTGCACCCTGAGTTCGTTGGTGCCGATCCAGTCGATTTGTACGCCCAGTCCCCGCATGATGTCGATCAGGGTGCGTACATCGCCAATATTCGGCATGTTATGCAGAATAACGGGCTGATCGGTCAGAATACACGCGGGCAGCATCTTCAAAGCGGCGTTCTTGTTGCCACTGACAGTCACTTCGCCCGACAGCGCGTTCCCGCCGTCAATCACAAATTGCTGCATCACTTATCCTATCTGTAATTCGACTCGATCCCCGATTGTCACATCCAACCGAGCCACCGCGCTGCCTTGATTAACCGCAATTTCCAGAAAACCATTGCTATCGACCAGCGCCAGCAGTTCACCCCGTTCCGCCTCACCGAACGCGCGGCGGACCCCCGTCAGCGAGGTATCGGCCAGTTCGATGGTTACGCTCGGCGCAGGTATGGGCAGAGTCGTGAACTCCCCGAAACGCTGACTAAGTGTGAGCCGTTCCGGAGCACTCCAACGGAGACTCCCTATGTTCGTGATGATATTTCCGAAATGGTCGATATGCATCACCTCGCCCGTGACCCGCTTGCCAGTGATATGGAGTTCCGGTTCCGGCAAAGTCACCGGGTTCAGCAGCGGCGTCCCCAACGCACGTAAAGCCACACCTTTGCCGAGATGCGCCGCAGCCGGTGCGAAAATGTCTCGTCCATGAAAAGAACTGCTCACTCCCGCGAGTTGATACGAACTGTTGTTTAGCTCTACAGCAAACGCGTCACGGAGTTCATACAATACGTAGCTCAGTACCCCATTGTCGGGCGCGACAAACTTGTATTTCCCGGCATGAACCGCAACCGGTTTGCGGTCCGTTCCCACCCCTGGATCCACCACCACGAGGAAAACAGTGCCCTCGGGGAAGTAACGATAGCTATTGAGCAGCGCGAACGCCGCCTGACGCACGTTCTGAGGTTGAATGCTGTGTGTGATATCGACGATCTGTGCCTGTGGATCGATCGACAGAATCACGCCTTTCATCACGCCAACGTAGATGTCGGCCGCGCCAAAATCGGTGAGTAGTGCGATCACAGTATTTCTCTTCTCCTGATACAAGCCCGCTATTGTAGCGGCTTGCGCCACATTGACAAGCTTATGCCGAACCGTTATACTCGCCTCATTCTGAGGTGACTAATGATTTTCTGCCAGCGCCAGCACAACCATCATCATATGAAGCTGCTCCCCGGGGTGCTGGACTAGTCGTCTCACTGATAGTTTTGCTTTGGACACAGCCCTGCACCTCGCAGGGCTTTTTTTATTTTAGGAGGGCTATGTTAGCGGTCATCGACTATGGAGCAGGCAATTTGCGCAGTGTGCTGCACGCGCTCAATACGCTGGGCGTCGACAACATTCGCCTCGTTCACCAGCCGGAAGAGCTAGTCGGCGCGGACAAGATCATTTTGCCGGGCGTAGGTGCCTTCGGCGCAGGGATGCAACAACTGCGCGAACAGGGGTTGATCCAGCCTATTCGTGACGCAGTCCACGCGGGTATCCCCTACTTGGGGATCTGTCTGGGCATGCAGTTTCTCTTTGAGTCGAGCGACGAAATGGGCGATCATGCCGGGCTTGGTCTTCTACCGGGTCGTGTCACCCGCTTCGACGATCTGCCCGGCTACAAAGTGCCACACATGGGCTGGAACAGTCTACAGCAAACTCGCCCTACCCCACTGTTGAACAAGTTGAGCGCAGACAGCTACGCCTATTTCGTGCACAGCTACTACTGTCTGCCGGCCAACCCAGAGGATGTCATCCTCACCGTCGACTACGGCATGTCCTTCACGGCGGGCGTCGCGCGTGGTAATCTGTTCGGTGTCCAGTTCCACCCGGAAAAGAGTCAACGCACGGGGCTGCAAATCCTGACAAACTTCTTGGAGTACACGCCATCATGATCATCTATCCGGCCATTGATTTGCGCGGCGGACAAGTCGTTCGACTGCGCGAAGGCGACCCTAACCGCCAAACCGTGTTCAGTGACGATCCAACTTCCACGGCGCTGGAATGGATTGAGTCGGGTGCGCAGTGGATTCACATGGTGAATCTCGACGGCGCGTTCGCGCAAGCTAACGACAACAGTCTGATCCTCGAGCGCATCGCAGCATTCAGCGCGAAAGTGCAATTCGGCGGCGGACTGCGCTCCATCGACGATATCGCGCGCGCCTTCAATGCCGGAGCCAGCCGCGCGGTGATCGGCACGGCGGCGATTCAGACGCCGGAGCTGGTTGTGGAAGCAATCGAGCGCTGGGGTGCTGACGCTGTGTGCGTCGCCCTCGATGCGAAGAATGGCAAAATTGCCACCCACGGCTGGCAGGCTACCGTCGATCTCACGCCCATGGCTGCGGGTCAGCAGATGGTCGCGCGCGGGGTCAAGCACGCACTTTACACCGATGTGAACCGCGACGGCGGTCTGTCCGGGGTAAATGTCGAGGGAACGGTGCAGCTCGCGCAGGATACGGGCTTACACGTGATCGCTTCGGGCGGTGTCAGCAGCTTGGACGATATTCGCGCGTTGGCGCAGCGCCAGCAGGTCGCTGGCGCAGTGATTGGCATGGCGCTCTATGAGAAGAAATTTACCCTCCAGGCCGCCCTCGACGCGGCAGAAGGACACTAGATGGTGCTGGCGAAACGCATAATTCCCTGCTTGGACGTGCTCAATGGACGCGTCGTCAAAGGCGTGAACTTTGTCGATCTGCGCGACGCGGGCGATCCGGTCGAACAGGCCGTGATCTACGATCGGGAAGGCGCGGACGAGCTCGTCTTTCTGGATATCACCGCCTCTCATGAGAACCGCAATACCACACTCGATATGGTGCGCCACGTGGCCGACAGCATTTTCATTCCCTTCTGCGTCGGCGGCGGCATCCGCACAATCGAAGATATCCGCGCTACCTTGCTGGCGGGCGCGGACAAAGTCTCGATAAATAGTTCGGCAATTCGCACGCCCGATCTGATCAATCAAGGCGCGTGGGCCTTTGGCAGCCAGTGCATCGTCGTTGCCATTGATCCCAAGTGGGTTGATGGCCGCTGGGAAGTGTTCATCAACGGTGGGCGCATTCCGACGGGTAAGAACGCCCTCGACTGGGCGCAGGAAGTGCAGGATCGCGGCGCCGGGGAGATCCTACTCACCAGCATGGATCGTGATGGCACGAAAGCTGGCTACAACCTCGAACTCATACAGGCCGTCAGTGAGGCTGTCTCCATCCCGGTGATCGCCTCCGGCGGCGCGGGCACGATGGCGCACTTCAGTCAAGCGCTGACCATCGGCCACGCTGATGCCGCCCTCGCGGCGACGCTGTTTCACTACAATGAGATTCGCATCGGTGACTTGAAACAGTATCTAGCGGCAGAAGGTGTACCGATGCGCTTATCGGGATGGGAACGGTTATGATCATCCGCTGGGATAGTCAGGGACTGATTCCCGCAGTGGTTCAGGATGCGACAACACTGCAAGTTCTCATGGTCGCCTACATGAATGCGGAATCGCTGCAAAAAACGCGGGAATTAGGTGAAACAGTTTTCTGGAGTCGCAGCCGGGGCGAATTTTGGCACAAAGGCGCGACTTCAGGCAATATCCAGAAAGTTCGCGAAATTCGCATCGACTGTGACGAGGATACGCTGCTCGTTCTCGTCGATCCGGCTGGCCCCGCCTGTCACACAGGTGCAACATCATGTTTCTTCCGCACCGTAGAGGATGTTATCCATGCAGTTGAATGAACTCGAAGCGATCATCCGCGATCGCCAGCAGAACCCTCAACCGGACAGCTACACCAACAAGCTGTTTGACAAGGGTGTGAACAAAATTGCGCAGAAAGTGGGCGAGGAAGCGACCGAAGTCATCGTGGCCGCCTTAGGTCAGGGACGCACCGAACAGATCGCCGAACTGAGCGATCTGTTCTATCACACGTT
>CALKIA010000655.1 GCA_937988705.1 uncultured Chloroflexota bacterium
CCCGGTTTTCGTCTTCGATAGCTGCCAGCTCGGCGATTTTCGGGTCGAGCGTGGCGGGCATCTGCCAGCACAGGAAGCGGGCGGGCGTGGACAGCGTGCGCAGCCACGTGGCGAAGCGCGCCTGCAGCGCTTGTACACCGTCTTCGCTTTCGTGCAAGGTGATGTCAAACGGATCAATCAGGAAAGTGCGAACCGAATTCATGCGTCCTCCTCGGTGAGCGCTGAACTGACGAAGACGAGGCCATCATTGCGATCCAGATCGCGCGGGCGGGCGAATGTCACCCATTCGGATAAATCCAGTTCAACCAGCTCGGCGGGCGGCGCGAACAGCCGCTGGCCATCGAGGCGCACCATGTTCAGCGGCAGTGACAGCAGCGTCACGAGTTCGGCGGCGAACCCCGTCGGCTGACGGGTCGCGGCGAGCAGCAGCGATCCCCGGAGCGTAAACCACAGGCGCAGCCACAGCGGCAGTCCGCCGCGCGGCGCGGTCAAGACGATCACGAGCACCGCTCCGAGCAGGCCAATCGGGATCGCGCCGCCCGGCAGGAGGAAACGGAACACGGTATAGGCGAAGCCACCAGAGATGCCGCCTGCCAACAGGCGTTTGAACGGCACGCCGCCGAAGCCTTTTTCGTCGCGACTCAGAATGTGGGATTTGAAATCTGCGGCCATCAGATAGCCTCCGGAGAGAAGGGCGCGGAGGTTGGCAAAGACCTCCGCGCGGGCGGTCGCGCGGGCTCAGGCGAAGGAAATCAGCGCGGTGACGCTGGAGGCGAAGACGACGAACAGGAGACCGATGACGACCTGGTTGGCGGCTTTGGGGTTGTCGCGCTTCCAGTCGGAGATCAGCGGCCAGCTGCTCCCCATGTACATGATGCCGATGCCCAGAAACCCGATGACGGCGGCGATGGGCGCGATGACCTGCGCCGTGTCCCGAATATCGTTGAACAAATCTTGCACAGCCTGCGAAAGATTCAACCGAGCAGCTCCTCAGTGATTGGATGAAGGCCTCAGGGAGCGAACGGCGTGCGCCATGACGGTTGGGCAGCTGCTCTGGGGCAGTGCACTGGATCGTGTGGAGTCATCCGGCACGACCGTGCTGCTCCCTGAATACAACTTCAGAGTAGCAAAGTCGAGTCGCGCCAGAACCGGAATCGTACAGACTCCCGTTGGAAGATTCCGGGGAGGTAGGGCAAACAAAAACCCTACACGCCGTCACGGGAGAAAGTGAACGGTTTGAAGGGTTATGAACGGTTTTTGGATACTTGCAACTGATTAGTTCACTCACGAGATATGAGACCAACCATGCTGTTCGTTGGGTAACGAACAATCCAATGAAATTGGATTTACCGCAGCCATGCAGAGCAGCGATGGTAACGTTACTATTATATACAGGGCTATAAATATAGATGGGGGATAGAACTCGAGTCTCCGAAAGAAGACAGCGAAATTGAGTTCGCCCTAGGAAATTCATAGAGGAACAACATGCTGACGATTAACGAAATCGCTTTTGACGATGCAAGCGAGTTTCTCAATGCGCTACGGCCAGAACGGTGGACAGATCCACAAGATGGATGGTCAATGAATTGGTATTTCAGAGGCCATGGCGATAGCGAGTGGGTGCTTAAACCGAGCGCTTGGCGCTGGAGCAGAGATAAAGAACCGGGTTCTGAAGCGGAGCGTGTAATTATCAAGCATATGAATATGAATCGACAATTGGTCGATTCTCTTATTAGGGGATGGTTCGAGGTAAGAAACCCACCTTCCATTCTTCGTCCAAATCTGAGTTTGCTAGTGCATCAGGCCTTTGCGGAACATCGGTTAATTCAGCAATTTCGTGTCCTGTTAAACGAACTCGGTTTCGAATTTGGTACTTATCCTAGTGAGATGAAAAATGCCCATGACTTTGTTGGAGATTACATTGGCGCATTGCTAGGCGAAGACTACATTACGGCCAGGTTTTGGGTTGGTTCTTCGGTAGCTTTGGCTCAACACCATGGTATCCCAACTCGTTTACTAGACTGGACAACCAGGCCGCTGGTCGCTGCCTATTTTGCTGCTGAGAACTCAAAAAACGATCCTACAGCGCGTCTTGCAGTAGTAGCCGCTCAAGAAACCCACCTCAAGAACGAGCGTATTGGAACTGTGAGTGTGCCGAAAATTGCAGGGGAGTATATTCGCGCCCAATCTGGGTTATTCACTTTGGATCAATGGGCCGAATACGAGTTCTTACACACAGGTTCTTTTCCTTCCCTTGAGCAAGTAGTTGAAAAATCGTCTGGTTGGGGAAAAGTTCAATATGACATCAAAAAGATGACGTTACCAACATCGCAGTCGGGTGAATTACTGAGATTACTGTGGGTTGAAGGTGTAACGCGTGCTCACTTGATGCCTTCGATTGACAATGTAGTTGCCGCACTCAAAACTCGCTGGAAAGTGTCTGATTACGACTAATTTCAGACAATAACTCCCTGCATGCGGTGCAGTAGCGCTGTTGGCACTAGTATTAATTATTGGGTCGATTTTGGTGAGTAGTCAGAGTCGTGCAAGCAGCACTTGCCCTCTTTGGGAGGGCAAGTGCTGTATCACTGAGCACCAAATTGCAGTGTGTAAACGTATTGACCTACGCTCAGTTTTCCATACGGTTCGTTCGACCACAACCATATTAGCGTCATATCCGCTGCTTGACCGGGGAGTAAATCGAAGGGTAGGAGACCTTCAGCAGGGATTCGCGGTCCAGACGGGTTTTCGACATAACCGAGCGTCAGCCACAGAGAATCCGGCGCAATCGGAATTGGCGTGCTGCCCGCGTTGTAGAGGCGCAACCGCGTCGTGACCTGCCCGGGGTTGGTGGTCACGCTGATGATTTGCACCTCGAGGTCGCTGTATGGGATGGGCGTGACGGTGGCAATCGGTAGTGGTTGTGGTGTGGGGACGCCTATGGGTTGCGCCCGCGCGCCGATGAGTTCGCCCGCGCGCCCCAGCTCCTGCTCGACGGGATAGGCGGCAGTGACCAATGCGCGCGTGGCGGTCGGCAGACCGTCGGCGTCGGTCTCGCCCAGCAGCAGCAAAACCAAGCCCGGACTCACCTGCCGAAAGATGCCCGTTTCACTGCGCAGCACCTCGCGCTTGGTCTCAAAGGCGAAGGTCAGGATCGCCCCCGTGTTCATCTGCACGCGGAACTCTGCGCCCACGTCGAGCGCGGCAAACCACGCGGCATTGTCCTCTGACCACGGAATGCCGATCACCGGGCGGACACTCATGCCGTTCAGGAATGAGGCAGTATCCGGGTTCGGGTCGAAGTTCCATTCCGAGGCGCGCACCGCGCGGCGCTGCACGACCCACACGCGCGGCGCGGTCTGATCCGGCAAACTGATTTGCAGGTTAATCGGGTAGAACGGGGCGCGGCTGGTATCACCGCCCTCGATCACCTCATCCTGCGCTTCGAGCGCGAGCGCGGTCGGCGTGACGTCCGTGGGGAGCGCCGCCGTCACTTCGGCTTCCTCGGTCGCTTCGGCGGTACCGCCCGTACCACTACCTCGCAGCACAACTACAGCGAGCATGAGGAGCATCAGCGCGCCCAGTACCGCGATCACTTTGCCGGAGGGTCGACCCGGTTTGGCGACGGTTTCGGCTTCCGGGGCCGCGAACCCGGCCCCTTGCTGGGCGGCAGACTGGACCCGGCGCGGTGCGCGTGCCCAGCGCGATCCAATCGGGACGAGCGCCGCAGTGTGATAGCGTTTGAGCAGTGCCAGTGCGATCTGGCGTTCCTTGGCGTCTGACCCTTCGCCGCCCGCCGTGCGGATTTCGCGGTCATAGGCGGTACGATAAGCGCGCTGACGCTCAGTCGGCACAAGTTCCCACAGAGCGCGCAGCTCCTCCAAAGAGAGGGCGCGCAGTTCTGCTACGGAGTGATACTTCAGGGCTTCATTCATCGAGTGTCCTTTCGGTCTGACTGCCGCCCGCGAGCAGCTGACTGGCGTGCAGTGCTGCTTCAAAATCTGGGTTGGCTGGTGGGTAAACGGGATGCAGCGATTTGCCAGTTACTTCGGGTGCCGCGGTGGGGTTAGCGAGCGAGAGTTCGCCCTGCACGGTGAGTTCAGTAGGCAGTAGGCGCGCCGCGATCTCCAACCGATTGACCGCGCGTTCCGCCTCTTCCCGTGACTGCCCCGTCGTGACCGCGTCATCAATCACTGCGCTGCGGGTCTCCGACGTGAGACGGCGCTCGGGCGTTTCCTTGACTTCCTGACCAACGCGCTCAGTTTGTTCCGGCGACAAACCCAGACGTGCCGCCTGATCAAGGAAGAGACCGAAGCGGGTCAAGTCGCCGGAGACGGGCGACTGCCCATTCGGCAGCGGTGTGACTCCCATGGCTTGCGCCAGCAAAGCCCCAGTCGTCAGGTGATCCACGCCGTTCACGCCGCGTCCGCCGAGTAAGCGCATGACATCGCCCAGCACGCCCGTGATATCGGCGGTCCCCGTGAGGCGCAGACTCCCCGTCAGCGTCCCAGCGGTGCGTTCTACTGCTTCTGCGCTCTGTTCCAACCGTCCGGACGCGCGCTCCCTCTCCGCTTGACTATTTTTGCCCCCAGCCGCTTGCGAGACCTCGGTCAGGTGCTGTTCCAACTCCTCACCGTGCATGTCAGCCGCATAACGTTCCTGCTCCCGCGCCTGCAGACTGTCTGATGTTTCAGCCGGGGCAACGGGTGTGAACCAGCCCATTCGCTTGGGCTTGATGGGCGTGAAACCCGGCAGCAGATCGGTCCCCGCGTCCGCCGTTTCGGTCGGCTGTGTGCCGAGCGGATACGTGAGCCGTTCCAGTCCCGCGCCGACTGCCGGGACGAGCATGGGGCGGCGCAGCAAGCGCCCCTGTGCATCAACCTCAGCCTGCGCCGGGTCATAGTCCGTGAGCAGCTTCGCGCCGACCAGTGGGCCGAGCGCTCGCCCGACGCCCGGCACCTGATCCGCGACGTGCCGGGTCGCCGCCCCTTCACTGAACTGCGCCGCTGCTTCCCCTAACGGTGTCGTTCGCAGACCGGGCAGGCGGGTGAGCATGCGCGTCGCGTCGGCGAGTGGCTGCAGGCCGCCGAAGGTCAGACCCGCGGCTTGCGCTGGCGTCGCGCCGTTGTGGAGCGCGGTCGCACCCGCCAGCGCGCTCGATCCCACGCCGACGACTGTCCCGGTCGCTACAGCGGCTAAGCCAGCCGCCCCGACGGCACCCGCGGCGGTCATGATGGTCGCCGCGCCCGGACTGATCACCGCGCCGCCCGTGACCTGACCGAAGGCGTTGAAGAGGCGGTTGAACGAGTTCCACACCGCTTTCAGCCCGCTGAAGAGCACGATCACCATGAAGATCAGGCAGAGCAGCCCAATGCCGAGCACGACAATGCCATTCCCGCTCGCCGTGCCCGTCAGGAAAAAACTGACGACGAGCGCTTGAATGAGCGCAATCACGACCGTCTGGATGAGGAGTTCGATCCAGAGGTCGATGATGGAGCGGGCGATGACCTCCGTCTTCTTGAAGAAGGCGAACAGAATCGCCACGCCGAACGAGATGAAGGTCAGCCCCTGCGCGCTGGTGAGCAGCAGGTAGACGAGTTGCTCGCTCACGCCGAACAGGATGAGCGGCCACGCGGTGAGCAAGCGCCCCTGCGCCGCGGACGCCTGCGCAATTGAGGCCGCGCGGTCGAGCGGTGCCATGGCCGGGAAGAACAGTGGATCGCGATCATTGGCGAAGAACGACCCCGGCGTGCGCCATTCCCACGGCACGCTGCCTGCCGTCCATAAGCCGCTCATCGGATCCGGTGGATGCGGCTGGCAACCGGGATCGCGCGGCGTGGACGGATAGCCCATCAGGTCGATGGCATCCGCGCGCAGATAGGCGAGCGCCACGTCGAGACCGTCGACGGTGTAACTCCAGACGGGGAGATACGAGCCGAAATTGTCGCACAGCGCGATCAGCCCCAGATCGGTGCTGCTCACATTGTCGAGTGAGTTGAAGGCGGTGCCCGTCGTGGCCGACAACTCGCCCAACGTGCTCGCGTAAAAAGCCTGGGTCACGTCGCGGCGGAATTCGCTCATGCCCTGATACAGCCCCGGCCCGAGGGTGAAGAACAGCGCACCGGCCAGATACCAACCGATGGCGCTCTTCGGCTCGACCACGCGCAGCCGGGCGAATGCCGCGAGCAGATAGGTAATCCCTAACACCAGCAGCGCGACGACGAAGGCGAGGCTCACCGCGATCTGGAGGCTGGCATTCGTCTGGGCAATCAGCGGCGTGAAGGCCTGATCGACCAGCCACTGATTGATCAATTCGATGGTGTAACCCAGCATCAAAAAGGCACGCTGCACGCTCCAGCCCATTCCCGCCAGCGAGAACAGCAGGTTGTACCACAGGGTGTCGATCTGGATTTGCAGCCCGTTCAGCACATCATCGACAATGGGCATGTTCGCAGTTCCTCCTCGGCTATGGCGACGGCAGCATGCCGACCGGCGGATCGGCGATCGTTCCAGTGCAAAACGGATTGACGTCTGTGCGCCAGACGAGCGCATTGCTCCCCGGCACCCGCGGCCCCGTGGCGGAGCGGGTCGTCGGGTCGAGCATCAGGGTAACGCGCTCCGGTGCTGCCCCATAGGGCAGAAAACCCGCTAGCATGAACTGACGTGTTTCGTTCGGTGCAAGGGTAACCGCTTCATAGGTCACCGCGAGTCCCGCCTCCGCCGCGGCGGCTTGGGATGCGCCCCATACCCCGGTGGTACCGTCCGTGAGTCGGCTCACATAGCTTTGATAGGCGGGAAATACGTCATACGCGCCCACGCTCAGGTTCTTGATCTCCAGTTTCCAGAGAGCCACGGTATGTCCGGTCGGCGTCTGGATGACGGAGACCTGCGCCAGGCGGAAACGCGCCGACTGCGGGGCGGGTGTGAAGACCGCATCGCCTAGATAAAAGGCCGCGGGCGCGTGCAGCACGTAGGGCGTGACGGTCGGCGGCGGGAGCGCGGTCGGCAGGGGCACCAGCGTCGGATAGCCGGGGATCGGCACCAGTGTCGGCAGCGGCGGTGGAGCCACCACCACGGGCGTCGGGCAGACATAGACGGGCAGACTGGTGATGCCGGTCAGCGTACCGTTGCAGGCCAATACGGCCCACAACAGGGGGAGAAACCTCAAAGCTGTTTTGTTCACCTTGACCTCTACGGGATTAAGCCGGGCTGATTGCCGGGCGTGAGCAGCAGCGTGTAGGCGGGCACACTGGCATTACCCCCTGACTGAAGTGACCACGTCTTGCCGAAGTACGGGACGACGATCTGCGCGGGCGCGTCACTCACGACGGCAAACGCTACATACCCGCGCTCATCGGTGAAGCCGCTGGCGATGACGCGGTTGGTATTGACCTCGACCACGCGCACGGAAATCCCCGCGACGCCTTCCGCCGGATCGACCGTGCGGTTGCCATTTTCGTCATAGGCGATCACGACTTCGGCGCTCAGGACGCGCGGCGGAATGGGTGTGCCGGTCGGTTGGAGGGTGGGCGGCGCGCTGACGAGTTCGATCCGCGCGGCGGGCTGTGGTTCGGGAGTGGGCGTAGTTGTGCTCAGCAGTGGTGGGACAATCAATGTGTGGGCGTCGCCACGAAACACCTGAATGGCGTCTAGTCCGATCACGTAGCTTTCGCTCACGTTGTTTTTCCGCCCGATCCCCCGCAGCTCAAGGCGATGGGTACCGCTGCCGACGGAGTACGTCTCCGTCACTGGAAAGCGAAGTTCGTCCGCATAGGCATCAATCGTGTCCAGCACCACGTCATCGACGACGATTTCGAAGATGCCCATGTTCTGTGCTGCGACGTAGCGCACCCGCAAGCCTTCCCCTTCGAACAGGAAACTGGCCGAGTCATACGCGCCTTCCGTCCGGTGATACTGTCCCCGGCTGGCCAACTGGGACAGGCGCGGCGTCCACGGCGGCGCATAGCTTACGGTCGGGTAGTCCGACTCGAAGCGGTACCAGCCGAAAAACGGCGGTGCGGTGTCCGTCGCATCTGGCAGCGGCTCGACGGGGTTGGGCGGCGCGGACAGCCGGATCGTCCCCGGCGGAAACGGGGTGAGCGTGGGCGGGACATAGACCCCCGGCATGACGACCGCGATCTCCAACACGCGCTCGCTCATCGTCGGCAGAAGTGTGGGGAGCAGCGTTTCGGTGGGGGGAGGCGGCAGGGTCATGGTCGACGTCGCCGCAACAGTCGCAGTCAGCGTCGGGGCGGGCGTTTCCGTCGGCGTGAGCGACGGCAGCACGAGTAAGGTTGGAAGTGGGCGGTCGTCAGCCCCCGGCTGGGCGCGCAGGATAAACCACACTCCCGCCCACACCACGAGGCTAAGGACCGCCACCAGAGGCAAAAACACTCGGCGCATCAGCTTCTCCGGATACAACTACACTGCGGTCAGCATAGCAAACCGGAGGTACGCGCCGACCGGAATCTTCCATGCAGCTCCGGAATCTTCCGGTCGCTGTGGAAACCTAGTCGGTAAACCCCCTAAAGCCTTCGGTATTCGCGCGGTTGATCAGGTGTTCGTTGGTGGCCGCGCCGAAGCGGTAGCGCAGCTTTTCGGTAATCCAGTACACGCGCCGCCGGGATACTTGCATCTGCGCCGCGATTTCGCGGGCGGTCTGGCCGCGGGCAAGCAACCGCAGCACCGTCCGCTCGTCCTCGTCTAGCTGCCAGATTTCCTGTTTGGTCTGAAGCGCGAGCAGATACTCCGAGTTTGCGGTTGGGGAGAGATAGGGGCGATCCCGGAGCACCACGTCGACGGCCGTTAAGAGGCAGTCGGCGAGATCGTCCTCTTTCGTGAGGTAGCCGCGGATTCCCAGATAAAAGAGGTCGTGAATGATGAGCCCGGCGCCGATTGTGCCCATGACAATGATGGGCGTGTGCGG
Source organism: uncultured Chloroflexota bacterium (assembly GCA_937988705.1). Taxonomy (GTDB): domain Bacteria; phylum Chloroflexota; class Anaerolineae; order Aggregatilineales; family Phototrophicaceae; genus Flexifilum. The sequence continues at coordinate 8,927 of CALKIA010000655.1, forward strand.
AGCGCACTGGCGCAGCCGATCAACCAGCGTGAACAGATCGACCAACGGATCGAACGGGTCACCGAGGAGGATGAGGGTGGGTTGGTACCGCTGCGCCAGTGTACACAGATCATCCGCATTCTCGGCGGTGCTGGTGAACGTGTGGGCACGCCCTTTGAGCAGGGTTTCCGCGCCGAGGACAGTCAGGCTGCTGCTGTCAGCAATCAGGATGTGGGTCATCTGGGGTATCGTCCCGCTTTTTCGTCCAGCGTACCATACAACCGATGACCCGGAGGGCGACTTTGTGCCAAATCCCCGGCAAAAAGTGCCAGTTTGCAAATTCGTGTTGAGAGCACGATCAAACATCGAGTTTACTCAAAAAACCTTTTTGGCGGGCTGCATCAATTAAGTGCTCGTGGGTAGGAGCGTCGAGCACGGCGCACAGCTTTTGCCGGATGCGGTAGACGGAACGCTGATGATAGTCCATCGTCGCAGCGACCTGCTTGATCGACAGCCCCTGACTGATGAGGCGCAGGACTTCCAGATCAATCGCGTTCAGCTCGGCGTCACCGCGGTTGAGACGTGACCAGACGAGAATGCCGGAAGCTTGGGGTGAGGTATAGAGCGACCCCATGACGACCGTTTCGATGCCGAGGAGCAGCGCTTCTTCCAGCCGATCTTCCCGGTAGATAAAGCCGACCGCCCCGCTTTCAAACAGGTGCTGGAGGTAACGCGCGGCCAGTTTGCTGCTGAGGACAATCGTCAGGAGCTGAGGATAGTCGCGCTGAAGGCGATGTAACACGGGAAAGATGGTCTCTGAGGTGGGCAGCGCATCCTCCAGCAGGAGCACAGCGGATTCATGTCGATGGAAGGTGGCTTCGGCTTCCTCCAGGCTGCGATAAACGCCTGCCACATGCGTCCAACTCTCCGCGCGCCGCAGCAGCGCGGTCAACCCGCTCCGGGTGAGATCATGCGCTGCGACAATCACGACGCCAATGCTGCGTCTCATGGTGTCCCTTTCATCCTCAACTGTGTTTCAGCGTGCGCGTCTCAAGCGATGCTGGCGTCAACGGGAACGTGGTAGAATGGGCGCGTCTGAAATGACCCTTGTCATCATGAACATGATGATTATAGAATTGTTGGTAATCATGTCAAGTGTTTTTGTGGATAAAAACGCCATGATGGAGACTTACCTATCAGTCGCGGAACAGTTAAACATCCTGTTCGACGCCATTCGGCATCCGGAAGGGCGCGCCTATCAACTGCAGGAAGTCGGTGAGGCGAGTGGCATCAGCCTCGGCACCATTAGTCAGATGCGCGCGGGCAAAATCAAGAATCCGCAGCTCAACACGCTGCGCGCGTTGTGCCGTTTCTTCGACGTGCCGCTGCGCTTCTTCGAGACCCGGACGGTCGAAGAATGCTATGCGATCCTGTCGGATCGCGGTGAGGTCCACGCACCCCCAGCGCTTAGTGAAATCGCCTTTCGGGCGAGCAGCCTTCCGCCGCGCGCCCAGCAGGATATTCTCACCGTGATTAAATGGGTGCAAGCCGCTGAGCAGCAGCGCCAGCAGGGGGGCGAGCTGCCGCCGTTACCAAATCTGGAACCGGACGAGAGTGACCCCGATGGCCTCTGACCCGATGGCATTTCAGCAGCAGTTCCAGATTCTGATCGACCGGCTGCGCGACCCGCACGGCAAACCCTACAGCCTTGCGACTATAGCGCAGGCGACCGCGCTGTCCGACCAGAGTCTGGCGTATCTTCTCGACGGACGGTCGCAGTTTCCGCGGTTGGACACCTTAAGGGCCATCTGCCGCTTCTACCATATCTCGCTCGACTATTTCGCCTGTGAAACGGAAGCCGACTGCCACCGGTATCTGCTCGCCCAGCTCGCTAGCTCGTCCTCGCTCCTGAATGATATTGCGGTGGAAGCGGCGGCGCTGACCCCGAAAGGCCAGCGCAATGTCCTCACCATGCTCGAATGGCTGCGGCAGATGAAGAAATTTCCGGCTTCCAAGTCCACCTAACGCAAGACGAGGGGAAAGACCAGCACCACGGGCAGGATCCCCGCTAAACTCCCCAGTACTACTTGCTGCACGGTATGATGCTTAGTCACCACGCGTGCCCACAGTGTGAGCAGGACCAGCGCCAGCAAGCCGAGCTGCAGGGTCAGCGTGTCGAGACGTCCGAGGAGCAGCAGGCCGGTATAGCAGCCAGCGGCGACCGCCGCATGCCCGGAAACCTTCGTCACCCACGCATTCAATAAGCCTTGCAGGGGAACCCAGACGACCAACGCCCCCATCGAGGCGATCAGAGTATGCGGGCCGCCGAAGGCCAGCACTACCACGAACGCCGATAAGACCGAGAACCAGCCCACGAGATAGAGACGATGTCGTGTTTGTCGTTGATATCGGTAGCGCCCCCGCTTTTCAAGAAACGCGGCGTACAGCGCCCCGGGCAGCACAACGATCCCGCAGATAATCACCGTCCAGCCGAGCGCTTCCGGCCACGGTATGCCATTCAGCAGCGCGAGCGTGGTCGGGATCGGCAGCCAATAGGGATGAAACACGCGCCCGATCAGCACGGCAAACCGGTTATCTTCTTGGGGAATCACATCGGTCATAGTTGAATCGCTCCCAGCTTCTGCGCCAGTTCCGGGAACGGAGGTTGGCTCGCCACCACCTCCGTGATCTGCGTTTGTAGTCGACTGTTTTTCATTGAAGGATACCGATCCAGAATGGCGATGACCTTCTGATAGATGGCCAGTTCCACCTCATCCGGATGGGTCAGGCGCAGCGGCAGCCTACCCAGTGGTGGACGTCCCGTTGAGGCTTGGCTCACCGCTCGTTCGAGCCGCTGCAGCCGGAGGTAAAGGCGCAGCCGCACCGGATAGAACAGCGGCAGGAATAAGCGGAGCGGCAGGAGCATCACCAGAAATAGCAGCAGACAGAGATAGGTCGAGCCACGTTCGATGGCCGCCAGGACCGGAGTCAACGCCAGGAGATGATAGGTCGAGACCGCCAAGGCGATTTCGGCGCTGCACTGCACCAGCACGACGCCATAGAACGCCAGATCCGTCACGCGATGCAGTTTCATCGGGCGGACCTGCTCGGTGCGCCAGAGATGGAGCGCCGAGGGCAGCAGAATCAAGCGCAGCCACAGGAGGATGGCCACGTCCCGCACCCCTTTGATCTGGAGATTGAGATCGACCACGGTGATCTGCCGTGCAGCCGCATACCAGAGGAACAACGCAACACATGTGAGAGCGAAGACCGGATTTCCCCACTGGAACAAGCGCTGCGTCCATGGTGAATAGGGATAGATCTGGCGCATGCCCAGAAAATACAGATGAATGGTCGCCAACATCAGCAGGCTGCGCACCAGCGTGCTCAGCGGCAGCCCACCAAACTGCCCGTCGAGAGCCAGCTTAATCGGATCGGCCGTGAGGGCGGCAATCAGATAGCAGCCAAAGATCACCCCCCAGACATGGAGTGACGCGCCATTCGTGATTTTGCGTTTAGCCAGTGCCACAGAAAATCGGTACGCCAGATAGAACCAGAGCAGAAGATTGAAACCGAAGATGATCGCTTTGTCGTCCATGCGCTACCCGCTAGCTGTTCAAGTCGAGACCGTGGACGTACGGACGCATCGCCGCTAGAGACGTCGATTCCCCATACAGTTCCTGCAACCGACGCGCGCGGGCGACGCGCTGCTGAATGAGCAGAACGAAGACCTCCGCTTCCTCATCCTCCGGCGAGTCATTCAAGGCGACCGAGCGTAGATGCCCAGTTCCGGACGAGAGGCCTAGGGCTTGCCACACGGGTTCTCCAAGAACCGAGCGGATATCCACTCCTCGATGGTTGAGCAGCAGGTGCGCGATTTCATGCAGCATAGTGTGGACGCGATGGGCTGGCAGCAGGTGCGCGTTGACGAAAATGTAGTCGGTCGTCGGCGCTGGTACCCACAAGCCATAGATTTCCGCCGTGAAGGGGAAGTCGACGACCTGAATGGGGCGTTGGCGCTGCTGCTGCAGGTGCTGGAGGAAGTGCTGGATCTCAAAGGCCGTAAAGTCGTAGTGCAGGCGCTCAATCACCGCCTGCAGCTCGCGTTCAGCGCGCTTCAAAGTAATCACTGTATCCCTCATGAGATAAAAGGCTGAGGGGAAGTATAGAGTTCGACGTGGGAAATAAACAGCCTAGCGAAGCTACGAATGGTAGGGTTTAGGTACCATTTTGTCAGTCTGTCAAAAGTGAACATGAGACTGTCAATTTTTGACAGGTAAATGGCAAAAAGTCGCACATGAGCATGGGGGCTTTCGATTACTCTGGTGACACGCTGGACCAAAAGGAGACCCAAGATGAATCGAGATGTACCCTTTGCCGCGCGGATCGCCTTTCGACTGCCGCAGGCGTTGTACGACAAGTTAGAAATCTGGGCGGATGAAGAAGATCGTCCACTGGCTAATCTCATCTATACCGTTGTCAAGCAGGCGGTGACTGAACGCGAACTCGGTATGAGTCCTGCACCACGAACAGAAGAAGCACGGTGAAGATAATGGGAGATCATAAGAATGCGCCCTTAGGGTCGCAGGCGCTCGACCATGATGAGGTTAGCAAAGTCACTTTACGTCTTTTTGCTGTAGCGCAAATCTTAGTACAAGGTCAAACCCGCCTGCCAGACCAAAGCGCAAATGACTGCAAAAACGACGCGAAAAATCAGGGAATTACCGACTTGCAGTATTGTGATGTTGGATCCTACTGAATCAGTTTTTAACGAAAAGGAAGTCGCTATAACAATGGCCAAAGTAAGAGCATCATCTCCCCCACCAACACCGGGCTGGGCAATATATCTGCGAACGAGCAGCGACGAGAACCAGAAACCAGAACTCTCCCGCGAACGTCAACGGTTCACTATCGAAAAGCAAGTGCTTGAAAAATCCGACATTCCCGTCTACGGAGAATATGTAGATGTACTGACTGGTAAAGACCCGCGCCGAAAGTCGTATCAACAGATGCTTTCGGACGCACGCGCCGGCAAATTCTCGCACGTCATTGTCGAACGTGCCGACCGTTTCGGCCGCAGTGATACGGAAGCACTGCGCGCAATTGATGAGCTGTACGCCTTTGGAATTGTAGTGCGCTTCGCCAACGCACCTGACCTTGATCCCATGGATCCAGATGATCGTGTCGTAGTCGCGTTGTCGTTCTTTCTTGCGCAGCGCGAGTCCATGCTGATGGGACAGCGCGTGAAAAGCGGTTTGAAGGCAAAGCGCGCGAGTGGCGGATATGCTGGACGTGCCCCCGACGGGTATATCAATGTTTGGGGTCAAAGCAGTCCCGATCAGCGTAGCGACCTAGGGCGCATTCATCATTGGATCGAGCCTGATCCCGAACGCGCACAGCTATGGAAAGATGCGTGGTCACTGCTTCTAAGCGGAGCGATGACTTTACAGGAAATCGCGTTCGCTCTACACGAACGCGGTTACCGTCATCGCTCCGGTAAACCGTTCGTCATGGTCAGCCCAAAAGTCGGGAAACTTAAACCAATTACGGATGGGCTGCTGCGTGGTTTTCAAGACTGGACGTATGCGGGTTGGGTTGTAAGCGAGTGCGATGGCATTACGCCTAAAACGGTGAGCGGAGACTGGGAACCGCTAATCTCAACAGAAGATTTTGAGGCGGGCCTTCTTATCCTAGAGCGCCTGACTGCTACTGAATCTAGCGCTCAGAAATAGCCTCAGTGTCCAGCACAGATCATTGCCCAGGATTACTCAGCATGATGACCCAAAAACGAAAGAAAGGGATAACCGCTCCACCTCCACCGGGATGGGCAGTTTACCTGCGAACGAGCAGTGAAGATCATCAAAAGCCAGAACTATCACGCGCACGACAGCGCGCCATTATTGAAAGCAATGTCCTTGCGCATTCAGATATGCCAGTGTACGACGAGTACATCGATGTCCTCACAGGCAAAACACCAAATCGTACCGGCTACCAGCGACTGCTCGCCGACGCGCGGGCAGGAAAATTCTCCCATGTGATTGTGGAACGTGCTGATCGTTTCGGGCGCGATGATACCGAAGCCCTGCGCGCGATTGATGAGCTGCACCAGTTCGGCGTCGGTGTGAGATTCGCGAACTCCCCTGATCTGGACCCAATGGATCCTGACGGTCGTGTCATCGTAGCGCTATCATTCACGCTCGCCCGCCGTGAATCGACGCTGTTAGGCATCCGGACAAAAGGCGGTCAACAGGCAAAACGCCGGGGTGGCGGTTATGCGAATTACGCCCCCGAAGGCTACATCAACGTGACCGCACGCACCGATGACTCAAAGAGGCATGATTTAGGGCGCTTCGACAAATGGATTGAACAGGACCCCAAACGTGCACCTATCTGGCGATACGCATGGGAGCTACTGCTCGAAGACAAGTGGACACTTGAGGACATCGCGGAGAAACTGCACGAGCGCGGCTATCGGCACCGTACAGGGCGACCCTTCGTCGAGATACAGCCAAATGGAAAGCGTCGGGCGAACATCAGCACCATCTCGCACGTTTTCCATAATTGGATGTACGCGGGTTGGGTAGTGAGCGAAAAGAATCAAATCCCACCAAAAACCATACGAGGAAACTGGGAACCAATCGTCACCTCAGAGGAATTTGAACGTGGACTGGAAATTTTAGAGCGGCGTAACCGTCACCGCCTCGCGAAACGTCGTCACGAATATCTGCTCAAAGGAATCATCTTCTACATTGGGCATGACGGCAACGAAGTGAAACTAACTGGCTCAACTTCAAACACCTATCGCAGCGGTGGCGGCACAGCCTATTATTGTGTTCCGCGCAGCAACGTGAACTTCAAGTGTGATGGGATTGAGCGACAGATACCAGATGAATTGAAGCGTATCCAAGTCGATCCCGAGATGCTGCCGATGATTCGTGCCTACTACACGCAAGATCTAGCGGAAAAGCTGGGACACAATCGTCCCAGTGAACGCGAAGAGCTAATTGCGACGCTGGAAGCCATCGACCAGGAAGAAGCACGCACCGTGCGATTGCTGGCAAGTGGAAGAATCTCGGAAGATGTCTGGGATGTATTGTGGGCGGAGTGGCAGGATCGCCGACTGAAGTTGCGTGCGACGCTCGAAGGCATGACTCAGCAGCAGCAGTATCACGTGGAGAATTTAGAGTCAGCACTTGGAATCATTGCGCAAGTCGAAACGCTGTATAATCGACTTGATCGCAGCGCACAGAAAGAGTTGCTGCATCATATGGTCAAGCGGGTTGTTGTGAACGTTGATGGCGAAATTGTGTTGGAACTGCGAGCGCCGTTCGCCTATCTGAAAGACCTGTCAGATAGAGTGCGACGCGAACATGAGGGTACCCCTGTAAAGCAAACATCCAGCCCCTTTGAGGGTGCTGGATGTTCGGACTGGCTCCAATCTAGCTCCACAGCCTGTTTGAATCTCGAACAATTGAGCGGTGAAAAAGTCACCCAGTTCTTCCAAGTCATTACTTTTCCTCAGCGCGAACTCTGCACGCGCTACTCCACGATGAACTCCAACTAAATCGGCTTTTGCGGTGAAAGGGAGAGCCTGAACCCTCCCCCAATCACCTTGAAGCTCGCTGCCCGTACCAGCAAGACTCCCGGATGTCACTTTACCACATCTCCGCGAAGTCCTTGCCAACGACAGCGAATTCGACCAATTGTTGGGTTCTGAGAGGAAATGGCAATGACTCACGTGTTCGTATTCACCAACCACAAAGGGGGTGTCGGCAAATCGACATCCGCCACCAATATCGCGCTGGGCATCACCCAAGTGCTGAAGCGCGCCAATGCATCAAACTGCCGTGTGCTGCTCGTCGACACCGACTCGCAGGGACATGCGTCGCTAGTCACGACCGGGCGTAAGGACTATGGCGCGGACGACAGTCTCTACACAGTGCTGATGGCAGAGCGCCCGAACGCGCCGCAGACGCTCATGAACTGCATCGTGCCGAGCCAGTGGGATGAAGACCTGCATGTCCTCCCTGCCTCCCCCATGCTCGAAGGCGCGGAGCGCGAATTGATGGGCGTGGCAGGCGCACCGTATCGCCTTGCTGATCCACTCAGCAAGATCGCCGGGCAGTACGCAGCAGTCGTGATTGACACCCGCCCTTCCTTCTCGCTGATGACGGAAATGGGTTTGCTTGCCGCAACGGACGCGATTGTGCCGGTCGAACCGCGCTATCTGGAAACGGTCGGGTTGACCAGCGTGATCCAAAAGATCAACGACATCCGTGACGGTTGGCGGCATCCCAATCTGCGCGTGAGCGGTCTGCTCATCACCAAGATGGATAC
>CALKIA010000656.1 GCA_937988705.1 uncultured Chloroflexota bacterium
TCAACGGTCGCTTCATTCGAACGGATGAACGTGAACGGATCGCTGTCCAGATCGACCACCGTCCAACCGGACGGGATGCGGACAATCGGATCATCTTCCGTGAAGATTTCGCCATCGTCGCCAAAGCCCGACGGGAAGCCCTGTTCTTCGTCCGGCGACCACACCAGCACGCGCCCACCATTCACTTGATAGAGCGTTTCGTAGTCGAGGCTCTGGTTGTTCGAGCGGTAATAAATGAACTCACGTTCGTCGATGAACGGATCATCGATGCCATTGAAGGAGAAGTTCATGTTGTACAGCGCGATCCCGGCATCTTCTTCGCCGTCGTTGTCGACGTCGGCCAGCACGCCACCGGGGTCAATCGGCAGGCGCAGTTCGAAAGTGAACGGCGACTCAGAAATTGGCGAGGTAATGGCCGCGAGGAACTGTGGCGACTCGATGTTGAGGTATTCGGTCGAAAACTCGAAGTCTCCACCGAAGATTTCCGACATATCGCCGAGGAACACGATCGGCTGCGTGCCAAAATCCGGCAAGTTAGGGTTGGTATAGGCGAGCTGCCCCGTGATGAAAGTGACGCCACCTTCATCGTCCTGAAGTTCTGCATCTGGCAGATCCTGCGCAACCGCTGGCACCACTACCAACAGCAGGAGGAGCACGAACAGAAGCCCTCGTTTAAACTGCATCTTATTTCCTTTGTTGAAATAAACGGCGAACCGACGCACTAACTCTATCACAAGCCGCCCGCCGTGGGTAAGGTGAAAAGATAGATTTTACTAAACTACTAAGCTTCGGGGAATCAGGCTTCATATGTGGCGGAGGTCTTCACTGAACGACCCGAGGCTATTCCGCATAGGGACACGGCAAACAGGGCAGCTAAACGGCACCTCGCGTATGCGGCGAAAGGTGCTGATTCTTGACCGAGTTTCCCGACCCCACCCCGGCTTGTGGTTGGGGTCGAGAAACGCCCTAAATGGCGTCCCATACACACATTCAACAAGTCGTTACGGGATGGGCTGGCGGGTCGTCTCGTCGTGTTCGCGCAGATAGCGACCAGTGATCGAGCGCTCGGCGTGGATGAGTTCGGCAGGTGCGCCGCTGAACACGATCTGCCCACCCTCGTGGCCCGCGCCGGGTCCCATGTCGATGATCCAGTCGGCGCGCGAGATCACATCTAGATTGTGTTCGATCACGATCACCGTACTGCCATTATCGACCAGGCGATCCAGCAGCTTGATCAGGTTATCGACATCGTACATGTGCAGCCCGGTTGTTGGCTCATCAAGGATGTAGATCTGCGCAGTATTGCTGAGCTCAGTCGCCAGTTTGAGCCGCTGGCGCTCGCCACCGGACAGCGTAGTCAGCGGCTGGCGCAGGGTGAGATAACCCAATCCGACATCAATCAGAGCTGTGAGCGTCGCCCGCAGGGCCTTATCCGTAAAAAACTCGTTCGCTTCCAGCACCGACATCGACAGCACATCGGCAATCGACTTACCGTCCAGCGTGTAACCGAGCACTACTTCGGTGAACTGCTTGCCGCCGCAGGCTTCGCAGGTACTGATGACCGGGTCGAGAAACGCGAGATCCGTATAGATCAGCCCTAAGCCATTGCATTCCGGACACGCCCCTTGTGAATTGGCGCTAAACAAGGCCGGATTGACCTTGTTCGCCGTCGCGAACCGCTTGCGAATGATGTCGAGCATGCCACTGTATGTCGCCAGATTCGAGCGGCGCGAGCCGCGCGCTAAGCTTTGATCGATGGCCGTTACGGGATAAAGTTCGGGCAAATAGCCGCGAATCAGCGAACTTTTACCGGAACCGGCCACGCCCGTCACCACAGTCATGACACCCTGCGGAATCTCGACAGTCACATTGCGCAGGTTGTGCCGCTGGGCGTTGGCGATGCGCAGCCAACCGGTCGGCGGGCGCGGTGTCGTCTTAAGGGGCTGGTGGCTCCCCATATGATCGCCCGTCAGCGTGCCCGACTGTAGCAGTCCCGGCAAATCACCCGTGTAGACAATTTGCCCACCGTGCCGCCCCGCCCCGGGTCCCATGTCGACCACATGATCGGCAATGGCGATGACCCGCGGCTTATGTTCCACGACCAACACGGTATTGCCCTTGTTACGCAGCAAAACCAACAGTTCATTCAGGCGGTGAATGTCGTGCGGGTGCAAACCGACGCTCGGTTCATCGAAGACATAGGTCATGTCGGTGAGGCTGGACCCCAAATGGCGCACCATCTTGACGCGCTGTGACTCGCCACCCGAAAGCGTCGAGGTTTCACGGTTAAGGCTGAGATAGCCGAGCCCAATGGTGACGAGATTATCCAGTTTGGCAGCCAGCGCGGCGACCATCGGCGCAACGGTCGGCTCGTGCAGCGTGCGCACGAACTCGGCCAGATCGCTGACTTCCAGCGCCGCGCACTCCGCGATATTTTTCCCGTGCAGCTGGCATCCGAGCGCCGCCTGACTCAGCCGCGCGCCCGCACACAGCGGACAGGTTGCCCGCGTGACAATCGCCTCGACCGCCGTGCGTAGATGGGGCTGCATCTGCTCCGTGTCTTTGGACAGATACACTTGCTTGAACTTGGGAATCAGCCCTTGATAGGTCAGATTCATGGTCTTGCTGCCCACGTTCACCTTGATTTTGGACTCGGTCGCATTGAGGAACTTATCCCATTCCTCAGCCGTGTAATCGCGCAGCTTCTTGTCATTGTCGAAGAACCCGGAATCGGCGAAGATGTGCCAGTACCACGAATCGACTACGAACGTCGGGAAGCAGATTGCGCCCTCATTGAGTGACTTGTCTTTATCGAGCAGCGCATCAACGTCGATAGTCGCGACATTGCCCAAGCCTTCGCATTCAGGACACATACCTTGCGGATCATTGAATGAGAAGGCGTTCGAACCGCCGATGTGGGGCTGACCGAGACGCGAGTACAACAGGCGCAGCATCGAGTAGGTATCGGTGATGGTGCCCACAGTGGAACGCGAATTCCCACCGAGCCGCTTCTGATCCACAATGATGGCTGCCGACAGATTGTTGAGCGAATCCGCTTCGGGCTGCCCGAAATGCGGCAAAAAACCCTGCACAAACGTGCTGAAGGTATCGTTGAGCAACCGCTGCGACTCCGCAGCAATTGTGCCGAACACGAGTGAAGACTTACCCGAACCCGACACCCCGGTGAAAACCGTAATCCGCCGCTTGGGGATATCGACTGACACACTCTTGAGGTTATTTTCGCGTGCTCCCCGCACTTCGATGAATCCGTATAGGCTGCTGTGTTGCAATCCAGTTTGTGTCACAGGCGATCCTCTCGTCAGTTGTTCGTCAGATAGGAAATGGTTTCGTCTTACAGGGATTAATGACCGAATCAACTGAATTTGTGAATGGACACAGACGGCAGGGGCGCGGCCTGAACAATACAGCGCTTAGTGGAGGCGCTGGTAGCTTGTAGTGACACTCGTCGCTATTTGGCTGTGATGTTGAGCACCGCGCTTTCCCTTATCAAGCCCCTATAATCGTACATATGAGGCATTGTCAGGCGGAACCGGGCATCCGAAGGAGGTCAGCATGGATGCAGCAGGGTCAGCACTGCCTTCGAAAGACATGCGCTGGCATCGTGAAATTTGGATCCTGCGTGAACCCAGGTTCTCTCTCCACGCGGTGATTCCGGGCGCAGCACGTTCCGTTCACCATCCTCGTCTCCCCATCTTCTTCAGCACCATCCCTTCTCACCTGTCCCCACTGCGGGACTCGCAACCTATTGAGGGAATACTACAATGCAAGCTATGCAGGGTATCCAAGTATTCGAACAGATCCTCATCCTCGTCGTCCTCTTCACTGCTTTCATCGCGTTGGGTTATGCCTACTGGTTAGCCCGACAAACTTTCTCAGCTGACAAAGGCAGCCAGCTTATGCAGCGGGTCTGGGGCTTCATCAAAGACGGAGCCAACGCCTATCTGCGGACTCAGCTGCGCACCATCGCCATCTTGATCGTCGTCCTGACCATTGCCATGTTCCTAAGCGTCGCACTCGTGAAGCCGACGGGGGAAGCCAACGAACTCTTCTGTCCTACGGAAGTCGAGGCCGCTTATGCCCTTGATATCAGCGCCAATGCCCCGGGAGGCATCACCGAAGCCAGTGTGCTGACGGCGCTGGCTGTTCGCACCCAGACGCCCAAACAAATCGCCACCAACTTCGGTTATCTCACCTTCAACCCGGAACGCGTCGCCGCGCGTGTGGAATGCGCCTCGGCTGTGACAGGCGTCGCTACTGGCCGCGCCTTAGCTTTCGCGATGGGTGCGATCTTCTCCGCGACCGTCGGCTTCATGGGTATGAATATGGCGGTGCAGGGTAACGTGCGCGTCGCGGCGGCCAGCCGCGTCAGCTTCAAACGCGCACTGACCATCGCCTACCGTTCTGGCACGATTACGGGCATGCTCACCGATGGGCTGGGTCTGCTCGGCGGCACGCTTATCTTCATCATCTTCGGCAAAGCCTCGCCGGATGTTCTGCTCGGATTCGGCTTTGGCGGTACGCTCCTCGCGCTGTTCATGCGCGTCGGCGGCGGCATCTACACGAAAGCAGCGGATGTCGGTGCTGACCTCGTCGGCAAAGTCGAAGCTGACCTGCCCGAAGACGATCCACGCAATGCTGCGGTGGTCGCCGACCTTGTGGGCGACAATGTGGGTGACTGTGCCGGGATGGCGGCGGATATCTTCGAAAGCTACGAGGTGACCATCGTCTCCAGCTTGATCCTCGGTCTGGCGCTCACGTCACTGACCGGACAGTTGTTCTGGATTGTGCTGCCGCTGCTCGTTCGCGGCATCGGCGTTGTCAGTTCGATTATCGGAACGTATACCGTCTCTATGTGGAAAGTCGCTGACGCCGAAGAAGCGATGTACAAGAGCTACGAAATCTCCAGCGCCATCACTATCACGGCGACCTTCCTGCTCTCTGTGTTCTATGCGGGCGCGCAGGATCCCGGCGGCGACTTGCTCTCGCACCTGTCACTCGGCGCGATGGTAGCGGTCGGCGTCGCCTTAGCTGTCGCCTTCAACCCGCTGACGGCCTTCGCGACCAGCGCCAAAAGCCCGCGCGTGCAGAAGATCGCCAAGGCGACTGTGTTCGGTCCGGCACTCGTCATTCTGGAAGGCGTCTCGCTCGGTTACATGTCCAGCGTGTGGTCCGCGCTCGTGATCGTGGCCAGCATCACCGCTTCCATCCTTGTGTTCAGCGTCAACTTCCCGCAGGCATGGGCACTGCCGGTCTTTGGGCTGGGCATCATGCTTTCGGTGGTCGCTATCATTCGCGGCTTCCTCAGGAAAGATGTGGTGGCCGGCATCTTCCAAGCCTTGTGGATTATGGTGTTCGCTCTGTTCCTCATCAGCATGCGCGATGTGGGTGTGGAGAACCGTTTCCTGTACACGCTGTTCGGCGTCACGCTGATCGGCGTCGGTATGCTGTCGCACACGGGCAATAACGTGTCCATGGACACCTTCGGCCCGATTTCCGACAACGCCAACGGCATCGCGGAACTGGCGGGTGAAGACTTCGACGACAACGCGCGGCAGATCCTCGCTGACCTCGACGCCGCGGGTAACACCACCAAGGCCATCACCAAAGGTATTGCCATCGGCTCGGCGGTCATCGCCGCTGTGTCGCTGTTCGGCTCGTTCTTCATCGACATCGAACGTGTGATGCCTGAAGATCGCTTGGCCACGTTCACCCGCTCGATCAACCTCGCCGACCCAATCGTTTTCATCGGCGTACTGCTCGGCGCAACGCTCCCGCTGATCTTTGGCAGCCTGCTGATCAAGGCGGTCAACCGCGCAGCCGGTTACATCATGGCGGAAGTTCGCCGTCAGCTCGCCATCCCCGAAGTGATGAGCGGCGCCCGCACACCCGATTACGCGCAAGCCGTTTCCATCTCCACCCGCGCGGCGCAAACGGAACTGATCCCGCTCGGCTTGATCGCCATTCTGTCGCCCATCGTCATCGGCCTATTGCTCAAGGAGCAGGCGCTCGGCGGCTTCCTCGTCGGTGTGATCGTCTCCGGCCAATTGCAGGCCGTGTTCATGGCGAACGCAGGCGGCGCGTGGGATAACGCCAAGAAGTACATCGAAGACGGTAACATGGGCGGCAAAGGCAGTGCCAACCATAAAGCCAGCGTCGTCGGCGACACCGTCGGCGATCCGTTCAAAGATACGGCCGGCCCCGCGCTTAACCCAATGATCAAAGTGATCAATCTGGTCGCGCTGATCATGGCACCGCTGGTCGTCCAGACGCAGTCTGCGGAAGCCACCATCCCCGTGCTGGTGATCTCGCTGATCGGCATCGTCCTCATCGTGTGGAGCGTCCGCCGCAGCGATCGCGACACCGACACCGTCGAAATCGCGGCGCCGCCCAAGAAATTTGATAAGGCGCATGCACCCGCCGGCGACTAAGCGTCAGTCATCCTGTTTTCACCGGGGGCGCTAGCACGTGCTAGCGCCCCCATAGTTGGTTTATCTGAGAAGGCGTGGAGTACGATGGACAAGAATCCCGATCCGCTGCAGCAGTTGCAGGCAGCCAGCAAAATCAAGCACGGCGACAACTTCAAGCGTGAACCGATCGCCGAGATGCAGTTGGATCGGGACTTGGAGCTGCTGCGTACCTGGCAGTCGGCGCGCCTCGCCGAAACCTATGCCGATCTCCTCGCCGATCCGCGCTACCACCCCGCGTGCGCCTTTTTCCTCAGCGATCTCTATGCCGCGCGCGATTTCAGCCAGCGTAATTACGATGTCCAGCGGCTGCATCAACTCCTGTCGCCGATTCTGCCACCGCGGGTTGTGCGCGTGATGGAAAATGCACTGCGCCTTACCCACCTGACCGACCAGCTTGATCACCGGCTGGTGCGCGAATTAGTCGATCAACTCGGCGTGACCGATGCCATTGATGGTGCGATCTATGCCGAAGGTTACCGCCGCTGCGCCAACTACGATGATCGCGTGGAGCAAATCGATCTGCTCGTCACTGTGGTGCAGGAGGTCGGCGCGTTAGCCCATATGCCGATGGTCAATTTGGGGTTGAAACTGGCCGAACCCTTCGCGCAACGCCTCGGTTGGGAAGAAATCTACGATTTTCTCCGGCGCGGTTATGCGGCCTTCGTGCACATCCGCGACATCAAGTTTTTCGCGCAAGCAATCGGAACGCGCGAAAAACAGATTCTGCGGCAGATCTGGGATCAACAGCCCGATCCGTTTACAACTACCAGTCAGCAACTCTGAGCGCACACCCCAATGAGCGAAATCACGATAATTGAGAGCGGTGTACCCTTTGGGCACGCGCTGTATGTTTGGCTGCACCTGCACGATCTCCGACTGAATAGTGTCATTCACCACGACCAGATGGAGAAAACCTATCTCGCGTGGGAAACCGTGCGGAAGGAGTGCAACCCGTATTTTGAAACCGGCACCGGCTTCGAAGGTTATTTTGTCGGACGCTGCGACGAACCCGAGGCGGCGCTCGCCGAAATTCTCGCCATCAACCAGCATATTCTCGACGCCATCGCCCGCATGTATCGCTTTGAATACGGTTTCCGAACGCGGCTGTTCAGAACACTCACCCGTGACTATCCCGACGAAGAAGCGATCCATATCTGGTCAGCTTATTTCGGTGCGGAGCTAGCACGCCTGCGCGTGCATGTCCTGCAAGAGCCGAAAGCGCAGGAATTTCAGCGCCAGACCTATAAAATCATCAGTATGCTGCCGCCGATCAGCTACCACGAAATCGATCATAATGTCGCACAGGCCTATAGTGTGGGATCGCTGCCCGCGCCGCACTACGACAAAATCGTCGTGAACAACGGCACGCTCAAACCCGATCAGCAAGACGCGTGGCTGCTCGCGCAGAATATCGGCGTATTTGGGCATCCGCTGATCAGAAAATTTCTCGACCGCGTCTCCCCGCTCGGTTTTTGACCCATCTCCCAATCGCCAGTCCGACAGTCGGAGCTAGCCGGATTGGCCGCGTTCGCTGGCGGTTCCCCAAGTCCCGACATATTGCTCGTCGGATATGCAGGGTTTTTTACAAATTTCCAACGATATGTATCAATCTCACGCGACATCTGCGCCTTCGCAGCGGTTTATAGGACATAGGCGGTTAAAACCGGGGAAACATGAGAGATAACCGGCTGCAAGGCGATCAAAATAGGGTGAAATTGACTATCAATTGCGCTATTTTGGGCTAGATTCAGTCGGTTGCAGATGTGCTGGTACGAAAGTACCCAGAGATGAGCGCTGGTTGAGGTGCTGCAACGTGACACTCAGGCAGATGCTGAGTCCCCAGGTTTCAATCATGACGGTGTGACCAATACTGTCACCCTGAATTACTCGTCCGCAGCGGCCACTCAATCGGACGCCGGGAATACGCTGGAGATCATGGTTAGCGTCAAAGACCAAACGTTATTTCTACCTTTGGTCTACACAGAGTGGTTGGAAGTGACAGCGCGGGCAAACGCGCCCTGCGCCTCCGGCTGAGAGGTGCTCGCTTAGGGTGGTGTTTTCCAGCCCTGCTACCCTGGAACGGTCTATTCAAGGTGGCAATCGCCAACCATAACGGGAGCAGCATTGCCCAATCGTACCGTCGTACTCCGCTGCTCACTGCGCATCCGCGTCCTCGGTACACCGCGGAATACCATTCCTAGTACTGATGTCAGATGCCGATCGGATGGAAGGCTGCAACCGTGCGTGCTACACTCGTTAATATCGAAACTCATAGTGATAGGCTGGCCGTAAGTGCCCAGTACCGTGAATTTCGTGTAAAATCGATAGAAGCGAGCGCATGGAAATTCTGCTTCAACTCATTCTATCGGGTAATAATGTCTCTAGACAGTGTGTTCACCGCATTTTTCCTCTTGATGGTCGATACGTCTGATAGCGTATCCCTTCAAGTCGACGTACGTCTGCTTGTCAAGCGCGCCCAGAACGGTGATCGCCAAGCGGTTGGGGACTTGTATCAGGCCTACTCTCAATCGATCTACCGTTATGTTGTGGCGCGGGTTCGCAGTGCCGAGGATGCAGAGGACATTACTTCTGAGGTATTCATCAGCATGGTCAAAGGCTTAGCCTCGTACCAGATCACAGAAGCGCCCTTCGCCGCTTGGCTGTATCGGATCGCCGCATCGCGTGTTGCGGATCACTACCGTGCGCAGCAGCGCCAACCGATCAGCGAGTTGACCGAGAGTCTCCCTGATGATCTCACTTTACCCGAAGAACAAATGCTGCAAAAGCAGTCCGTTGAACGGCTGCGCACAGCATTAGGACAGCTTTCCGAAGAACACCGGACGATCTTGATCTTGCGCTTTGTTGAGCGTAAGAGTCACGATGAGGTCGCTGCCATTCTGGGCAAATCGATGACTGCGGTCAAAAGCGCGCAGCATCGCGCGCTGGAGCACCTCACGTCGATCTTGGGTGGAGGATCGAAAAGCCGTCACTATTTAAGGGGCATCCATGAGTGAGATGCAGACCGACCCCGAACAATTGGCGGCACGCCTCGACCGCGCGCTCCCACCGGGGACACCATTTATTCCACCACGAACAAAAGATCCACTGGTGAACACGGCCAT
>CALKIA010000657.1 GCA_937988705.1 uncultured Chloroflexota bacterium
CCAATATCCCCACCATCTACTATGCTGATCAAGCCCATTTGCCCTATGGCATGCGTACACCGGAAGAAGTCCGCCACCTCGTCGATTTGGCCGCCGATTTCCTGATCGCGCAGGGCGCGCGCATCCTTGTGATTGCTTGCCACACGGCCAGCGCCGCTAGTCTACATAATTTGCGTGCCCGTCACCCCACCATTCCAATAGTCGGCATGGAGCCCGCGGTCAAACCCGCCGCGGAACGCACACAGACCGGGGTCATCGGCGTGCTCACCACCCGTGTGACCGCGCAGAGCGAGCTGTATCGTCGGGTAGTAGAGCGCTTCGCCCATGATGTCCGCGTGATCACGCAGGCCGCGCCAGAACTTGTGACGATGGTTGAGCAGGGAACACAGGATACGCCCGAAGGGGAGGCAATTTTACGCCGCTACCTCGCCCCACTGGTCGAAGCGTACGCCGATCATCTAGTGCTGGCGTGTACGCATTTCCCGTTTTTGATGCCTAAGTTGAAATCCATGACCGAGATGACGCTCATTGACCCAGGTGCGGCCGTCGCGCGGCAGGTAATGCGCGTGCTGCCCGCGGATGTGCTGCCCGCTGACGCCGATCACCTGTACTACACCACGGGCATGCCTGAGCAGTTCCAGCACGCGTTGGTCAGACTGCTGGGGATTACTGCGCGGGTACTGGCAGTCTCATGAAACGTGAACGATAGTCGGATCTTTCGAGACGGCTTCCGGAATTTGGAAGGGCATAACGCGGCGTGCGTCTTCCGGTGGCACAATCGCCAGGCGGATGTAGAATGTCGAGCCGGGACAGGTTTGCATGTTGTGACCGGGGCTTTCCGCCCAGATTTTCCCGCCATGTCCTTCGATCACGCCCTGCGCGATGGTTAGACCTAAGCCGGGACCGGCTCCCATAAATTTGTATGTTCCGGTCGAGTGTAGACCCGGGTCATACGCGCGGTAAAACTTGCGGAAGATTAGTTCCAGATTCTCTTTTTCAATCCCGACACCTGTATCTTTGATCGTGATCAGAACATGATCCTGTTCGCCGGGCTGTTGTGCAGTTTCCAGCGCCGCCGTGATGTCGATTTTGCCGCCATCGGGCGTGAACTTGATGGCATTCACGACGATGTTGCGGAACGCTTGTACCAGCCGCTGCAGGTCAGCCTGCACGATGGGTAAGCCGCGCAGACCGCGCGCTGCCAGCGTCAGCTTGCGCTGCTTGATTGCATCGGTGAGCGGCTCAATTGCCATGCGCATCACGCTTTCCAAAGATGTCTGCGTGAAGTGTAAATTCATGGCATTGACGTCGAGCTGACTCACGTCGAGCATGGCGGCGATCAACTCTTCCATGCGTTCGGTCGCTTTGCGTAAATTGCCGACCAGCCCCGACATTTTGTCTTGATCGAGTGCGCCACCTTCATTCAATGCATCCATGATGTCGGTGTACCCGCGAACCTGGGCTAGTGGTGTGCGCAGTTCGTGGCTGGCGATGGTCACGAAGTCGGTTTTGACTTCGTCCAGCTTTTCCATCTGTTCTTTGGCTTCCTCAAGATTGATGTTGAGCGCCTGCATCCCCTGATTGAGCTTGCGCAGGTCGGCGACGAGGCGCGCATTGCGCAATACCGTCCCGGTCTGGCTGGCCATCGTGGATAACAATTGGAAATCATGCACAGTGAACGGCGCATCGCTGAGTTTTGCGCCGCAGGCCAGCACCCCAATCAGCGTCCGATCCATGAGAATGGGGGCGTAGGCGCTCAAGCCAGTCTCGCGGAAGAAGGCAATTTCTGGCAGGGATTTGAAGCGCGGGTTGAATTCGAGATCAAATTGAGAGAGCGAGCTGCCTTCCAGGGCGAAATGTTTGTACAGGCTGCCGTCTTTGGTCAGGTAGGCGCGGGCTGCACGATCCGGTGACATGGGCAGCAGCGTGACTTCGGCGGTCGCATCACCCGAGTCATTGACCAGAATGAGCGCCGAGCGGCGCACGCGCAGCAGTTCGTTGAGGGCTTGCGTCGCCCCTTCGACCAGTTGATTGAGTTCGACCGCATTGGCAATCTGCTGCGTGTACCGGCGGGTGATTTCGGTCGTGTCCGTGCGCAGCGAACCGCGCAGCACCAAACTGATCAACGTGTCGGCCAACTGGCGAATCGGAAGATACAAGAGGGAGGCGACGAACGCGATAACGGCCAGCACAATTACGGTGGGCGTCGCCTCAATCCCATCTGCTACGAGCAGCGCGCCGAACATGATCAACATGGTGATGAGCAGCAGAATCATGACGCGCAGTGTAGAGGCTAGCTCACGGCGAATATCGAGTACGCGATAACTCATTTGAGCGTAGGCCGCACCGAGGCTGCCGAATAACAGCACAAACACGCCGGGTACCGCGAGCGCATCTGCGCCGGTTCCCACAAGGAAGATGCCAGTCATGAAGTAGGTGGTATTGATCACCCAGAAGAGCGCCCGGTTGGCGACTTCGGGCAGACGCGCGACGTAAAAGACGTAGAACGCCGTGGCGATCAGGATGATGCCGCCGAGCGCAAACCCGCCAAGCATGACCAGGGCGCTGAGCGGATAGGGGCGAGCAAACGCGCTCAGGATCCAACTCGGCGCATTGCCCATGATGGCTACACTCCCGATGAGCCCCAATACCCAGAGTAGACCGAACGTGATCCACAGGCGCGGGACGCGATTCGTCATGTCGCGCATGATTAACGCGCCGTACGCGAACAGCGTCAGCGCCTGGGCAAAGAGCGTCGCCAGAGCGAATTCGGGACTCAGCGTCGCGGTGACGACAGCCGAAAAGAGTACGGTGAGCGCCAACCATGGAAATCCCACACGGACACGGTCCCGCCGAATCAGCAAATACCCCACGACGACGACATGCGCGATCAGGCAAACAAGCATCAACGTGCCGGTAACCGAATTCATCCGTGCGTTCCTTAAATGTTCACTTGAGGATGTAATACGTGCCTTTTTTCGAGCCGACCTTCAGCAGAATTTCGCGCTCTACCATATCGGCAAGGTCGAGGCGCAGCGTTTCAGCTGACACCCCCTGGCACAAAGAACGGTATTCACGGTTAGTAATCGACCCATGATCACGGATGTACTGTAAGGCGCGCGCCTGCCGGTGATTGGTGTTGCGTACCCATTCCGGCACGACCTGACGTTCCCGGGAGTTGAAAAGTGTCACGGCAAAGCTGTACGGGCGCGCGTCGAAGTTGGGCGGCAGGTGGCCGGATTGTTCCATGACTTCCATCATCCGGTCGATGCCTAACCCTAATTCTTCGATGTAGCCCCATTGGAACAGTCCGTTGACGATGCGCGGGTTGCGGCTGAAATGCTCGTCGACGATGTTTTCAACTGTGATGAAGCCGGGCAGACCGCCGGGTGAGATCACCTCAAGCCGATCTGAATACATGCGAATTTCGATGCGTCGCCCTTTAAGGCGGTAATCGCGGTGGCAGATGGCATTGACGATCGCTTCACGAACCGCAAACTGGGGGTATTCAGTGGTTTCTTCGCGTTCCAGTCCTTTGACGACCGCGCTCACTGCCATTTCGCTCCAGATGAGATTCCAGGCGGACTCGATCAAGCGGGGTAGGGGTCCGGTCAGTTCTTCGCGACGGGTGTAGCCCGCGAGTCCATTTTCGCCGCGCGGCGTTTTGCCGACGAACTTGGCAAAGACGACGCCGCTCTGCGGCAGCCAGTGCTGGGGATATTCGCTGAACAGCAGGATGCCGCTGACGGTCGGTCGGTCGGCGGTGTCAATCGCACCGATTTCACGCAGCAGGTCGTCAGTTTTGCCGTTGAAAGGGCGCTTGGTGCGCTCGGCGCGCTTGGCGATGTATTCCTCGATCATCTTCTTGCTGAGATCGTCTTTGGTCGCGCCGGGGACAGGTTCACTTTCGTAATCGCCCGTTGATTTGGCGCTCGCCAGCTTGAGGATTTCCTGCCCGCCCAGCGGTCGATTGACTTGATCATCACGGATGAGTACGCGCCCATCGCTCAAGGCATGCAGCTCAATGCTGCGCGGTACCCGCAGCGCGTAGACCGTCCCGTTGTCCGCGGCTTCGACGGGTTCCCAGTTGCCGGTGACGATCGACGGACTACATAGGCTGTCCGCCTCTTTGAGCGCCTTCGGCAGCGCTTCGCTCTCAATCTTCGTCCCAGGATCACCGTTGTGCTTCAGCCCAACCACCAACGTCCCGCCCTCGGTATTCGCGAAGGCGACGAGCGTCTCGGCGATTAACTTGGCGTCCGGGATTTCGATGAAGGCTAAACGAGGACCTGGTCCGTTCTTTAAAAAATCGGGATTTAGCATAGGAAGACTCTGTCGGCGGCTAGACGTAGTTCATTTTAGCACGTTTTGGGGATCGGCAAAGGGACGCTTCAGTTCACAGTACAGTTTTGATGACGATTGGGCTATTCTCCGAATAGCCGCCTGAGTCGAGTCGCGAGATTGGGGTCTGGGGGCAGAAGGCGCTCTTCTGGCGCGTAATTCTGAATTCCGTCGAGCGTTGTGCGTACTTGGTAGCCATCGTTTGTATAGTCAACGACCACCAGGCTGTCGTAGGTCACACGCACTTGTCTTCGGACCCCGGAGGCATTGAAGCTTGCCGGGCCAAAGTAACAGCGGTCAGTTTCTTGACTCCCCACTTGTTCAGGCTGGCAGAGCGTTCCGGTTAGAGAGAAATCTCCATAGACGAGCGGCAGCATATATTCCATATACAGCGGGCTGCCTATGACTTGCAGCAGTTCACCCGAACGATCAATGAAGACGACACCAGTTCCTGATTTGAGCTGAGGTAGCACCTCGGTCATTTCGCTGAGTATCGCCCGTTGCTGTCGTGACTGTTCGATGTACTCACGGTGCTGACTCAATAAGCTGAGGCACCCTGTCCCAACGAGAAGGGCGATAACGACTGCATTTAGCATACGCCAGTGGATGCGTTCAACTATGACCGCAATGACCAATGCGGCGCCGATACCGGAGAAATAGAATGTACGGAGGGTCTCATCGCGTAGGCTGGTGGGTAGATAGAGCACTATCCCAGCTATGAGAATCGCGCCGCCAACTGGAACGTTCCAGAGAGATGGCGCTTTTGTGGTTTTGTGCCAAATCAGCATTAATAATGCCACAATGAGTGCCGCCGAGATCGCTGCTGGCAGAAAGTTGGTGTTGGTAATCGCCCATCCATCCCAGAAATGGTGCTGAATGGTGCGAAGTAGACTCCTCAACATCACTCCAAGGGAGCGATCGACTTGAGCGATGCCTGCTTGATACTGGATCGCCCTAGGAAATGCCAACACAATCCCGATATACCAAAGACCGGCCAGCAATGGAACGATGTACCAGAGTATTGCGCTGCGAATGACTTGCCCGGTGACGTGCTTAGTTTCGAGAATCAGAATCAGTGGTGTAATGGCTGCGAATACGAATACGACTTCGTAAATTCCACAGGCGAGTAATTGGGCGATTGCCATGACCAAGATGGGCAGCATCCGGCGTTTTTGCCAGTACTCAAGGAAGCAGAATACTGCAACTAGATAGCAGAAGGCAGAGAAATGGACTGCCAGGGCGCCAAGATAGAATATTCCCGTATCAACGGGCAAAAACAGATAGATAACGGCAACGGTGAAAGCAAATCGCTCGTTACTTGTTAGTCGGCGTGTAATAAGAAAAAGAAACCAGCTTTTGCCGACAAGGAGCATAAACGTGATGAGGGTGATTCCTAAGAATGATCCCGGCGTGACCGCAAACGCAATTAGCCATGGGACAGGAATGAATAGACGAATGGGCAGCGCATGGGCGAAAATATCGCCCTGATTAACCTGCATGGAATAGATCCACGCATCTCCGGTTACCCCACTCTCGAACCCGACGGGTAGCCAGAGCAGCGCTGCTAAGCCGATAAGTGCGACAAGAACAAGGATGGACGGATACTTTGTAGAAAAGGGAGCTAGACGTTCCACAGTGAATTCTGCAATCGCTATAATCTAGTTGATTGGGAACTTCCACAGTATAACATGGTATCCACAAGACAATCTACAAGCGGTAATTCTTGGTAATATTGTATGATAATACCTGTTTTGAATGAGTCAACTAGATCTTCCCCGAAATACGTCTGACTCAACATTCTCACGGCTCGCGGTGTTATACTGTTGCGTATGGGCGCAAAACACTTACTCAATTTGCTGGGCGACCAGCTTCGCACGCTGCCAATCGTCATCCTGTATCTGACAGATGGCTGTAACAGCCGCTGCGTCACGTGCGATATCTGGCGCAACCCGCGGCGCAACATGTCGATGGAACTGGTGGAATTGATCGCCGCAGACCTGAAGCGCCTCGCGGTTAAGTGGGTGGTGCTGAGCGGCGGCGAAGCGATGCAGCACCCGCAGTGGCCAGAAATCGCCCGGCGGTTACGGTCAGAGGGCACACGCGTCCTCCTGCTTACCAATGGACTGCTGGTGCGCCGCCAGATCGACGAAGTGTTGGCGAGCGTTGACGAAGTCATCGTCAGTCTCGATGCCGGGACGGCGGCGACGTATGAGGCCATTCGTGGGGTCGACGCCTTCGATCTGGTACTTGACGGCATTCGGGCGGTGCGGGCGGGCGGTTTGCCCGTCACCACGCGCACGACTCTCCAGCGCGCGAACTACACCGAACTTCCACAGATTATTGAAGTCGCGAAGGCGGTGGATGTGAATACGATCAGCTTTTTGACGGTGGACGTGAGCAACCCATTTGCCTTCGGGACGCGCCTCATCCCCGTCGAACATACTCCGCCCACGACGGCCTTAACTTCCGCCGATGTTGCTGAATTGGAACGTATTCTAGCGGACGTCGAAGTGCGCTTCGCCGCTGATTTCGCCAGTCACCGGATCGCCGAAGCGCCGGAGAAGCTGCGCAGGATGGTCAGTTACTTCAAGGCGCTGCACAATGGAGGCGATTTTCCAAGTGTGCGCTGCAATGCTCCGCATCTTTCTGCCGTGATCGAAGTAGATGGGTCGCTGCGTCCGTGCTACTTCCTACCGACGATGGCACGCTTGAAGCATGACACGCTCGCGCAGGCGCTTAACAATCCGGCGGCCATCGATCTGCGGCGGGCATATCGACAGGGCGAACGACCGGAGTGCGAACGTTGTGTGTGTCCGTTGTATAAGGGAGGGCGGTCGCTGCTGCAATTATGATCTTTCTGATCCTGATTACGCTGGCCAGCTTCGCCTATTTCGGGCGAAATATCCTGATCCTGATGGGCTGGTTGAAAGGCCCGCTGCTGCGTAAATTCGAACGTTATGGCGTGATTGATGACAGCTACACAGTGATGCCGGAGCTGCTCATGAGTTTCGTGCTGCTGTTGTTTGGCGTGACGAGCCTGATCGTCGAGCGCTTCTTCCAATCGGCGCTGCCGGTGGCGTTGGTGGCGGCGATCTACATTCTGGGGTGGGTGATGCTCCGGTCGAAAGTGATCGCGCGCCGTTTCCCGTTCCTGTTTATGACGCTGCCCGTCTGGTATGCCGATCTGCGCGAACGCACGACGCGCGAGGAGCGCCGCCGTATTGCCTATCGCTGGCTCTATCTGCCAGCGCGGACGCGCATGGCTTACACCGCGAACGATCACGCTTTTCACCTGTGGGCCGATCTTGTGATTATCGGGACCATCTCGCACACCGTTGAAGATGAAGAAACCATCGCACTCGCCGAGGGCAATTTCAGTGAAACCTATGTCTCGTTTGCGCGGGTGGCTCCGGGGAAAGCAGCCAACACTCCCTAGTACCGATGCGTACGACCTGTGGGCGGCGAGTTATCCGCCCCATGCGCACAACCCGTTAATGGAACTGGAACAGCGGGCGATGCTTGCTCTGCTGCCACCGCTGGAGGGCGCTCTGGTGCTCGATTTGGCGGGCGGAACCGGGCGCTATGGTTTACTGGCGCAGAAACGGGGCGCGCGGCAGGTGATCAGTATGGATAACAGCGCCGCCATGCTCGAACGAAATCCGCTGGCACAGCGGGTGCTGGCGACGGGAGAAGCGCTGCCGCTGCCGCCGCAGTCCGTCGACGTGCTTCTATGTGGCTTAGCGTTGGGACATCTGCCCGATCTGACGCTCTCGATCCACGAGATTGGGCGTGTGTTGCGCGTGCATGGTGTGGCGCTCATCAGCGACGTTCATCCGTTCGTCGCGCTTAATGGGGCAGAGCGCACGTTTACCGGAGTCGATGGTCGCCAGTATGCGGTCGAACACTATATCCACCTGTACGAGGATTACGGGCGTGCGGCGTCCGCCGCGGGGCTGCGGATTGATGCAGTCGCTGAACCGCGTTTAGGGCGGACGCCTGTGGTCATAGTTTACCGAATGGTCAAGATTTAGAGCGCGTCAGGATGTACACACCGATCGCCGCAGCAATGATCGCGGGCGGGATGCACAGCGAGACGAGCAACCGCGGCAGCATAGCAACTCCGGCACTGCCCATCATGGCCCATAACAGGATGAAGGCGACGATTCCGACCACCGCCAAGATCACCCCGGCGGTGATGATGCGCGGCATGTTGTTCCCGTTAAGCGGTGCATTGCTCATGGCTGTCCCCAAGTTCAAATCTGTTGAGAATTCTAGTCGAAGTTTTTCGGCAAAGATATAGGAAACCACCTCGATTTGTCCGTTGAAGAACGGGGATCGAGGCGGTTTATTTATAGAGTCGAGCGGGGTGTGAACGCGATCAACCAGCCCCGGCGGTCTTCTGCAGTTTCGTCCACTCATCCTTGAGCGTCACGGTGCGATTGAAGACCAGTTTGTCCGGCGTAGAGTCGCTATCGACGGCGAAGTAGCCTAAACGTTCGAACTGAACCTGCTTGCCGATTTCCGCGCCCTTGATGCTGGGCTCGATGAATGCCCGCTCGATCACTTCTTCCGACTTCGGATTGATGTAGTCGAGGAAATCCTTGTTTTCGTCCATGTCCGCCGGGTTGGGGATCGTCAGCAGATAGTCGTACAGGCGCACTTCGGCTTCGACTGCGTGGGCTGCGCTGACCCAGTGCATGGTCGCCTTGACTTTACGGCCATCCTGCGCGTCACCGCCGCGGGTGGTTGGGTCATAGGTGCAGCGCAGTTCAACTATATTGCCGTCCGCATCCTTGATCACCTCTTCACACTTGATGAAGTAGGCAGCGCGCAGCCGCACTTCGCGTCCCGGCGACAGGCGGTAGAACTTGGGCGGCGGGGTTTCCATGAAGTCATCCTGCTCAATGTACAGCACTCGCGAGAAGGGTACTTTCCGCGTCCCTTCAGCGGGGTTTTCCGGATTGATCTGCGCCTCGAATTCCTCGACCAGATCTTCGGGATAATTGGTCAGCACGACCTTCAGAGGGCGCAGCACGCCCATCACGCGGGGCACAGTCTTGTTGAGTTCCTGCCGGATGTAGTATTCCAGCATTTGCATATCGACCATGCCGTTCGTTTTGGAAACTCCAGTGACGGTGGCGAAGTCGCGCAGGGCTTTGGGCGGAACGCCGCGCCGCCGCGCCGCCGACAGGGTGGGCATGCGCGGATCGTCCCAACCGCGCACGTGCTTTTCCTGCACCAGCCGCAGCAGCTTACGCTTGCTCATCACCGTGTACGTGACATTGAGGCGGCCAAACTCGATTTGCTGTGGGTGATGAATGCCGAGCTGGTCGATGAACCAGTCATAGAGTGGGCGGTGATCTTCAAATTCGAGCGTACAGATCGAGTGCGTGATGCCTTCAATCGAATCGCTTTGCCCATGCGCCCAGTCATACATCGGGTAGATACACCATGCATTCCCCGTGCGCGGGTGTTCTGCGTGCAGAATGCGATACAGCACCGGATCGCGCAAGTTGACGTTCGGTGACGCCATATCGATTTTAGCGCGCAGCACCTTAGCGCCATTCTTGAACTCGCCTGCGCGCATGCGGGTGAAAAGATCCAGATTCTCTTCGATGCTGCGGTTGCGGTACGGGCTTTCGCGTCCCGGTTCGGTGAGTGTGCCGCGATGCTCGCGAATTTCGTCCGCCGAGAGATCGTCAACGTAGGCGACACCCTGTTCAATGAGTTTGACCGCCCATTGATAGAGCTGCTCGAAGTAATCGGAAGCGTAGCGCAGTTCTTCCCAATCAAAGCCGAGCCAGCGTACATCCTTGATGATCGAGTCGATGTACTCTTGTTCCTCTTTGGTGGGATTGGTGTCGTCAAAGCGCAGATTGGTCTGGCCGCCGTATTCGTCGGCCAGCCCGAAATTCAGCGAAATGGACTTGGCGTGCCCGATGTGCAGATAGCCGTTTGGTTCTGGGGGAAAGCGTGTGTACACCTGCCCGCCGAAGCGTCCGCTGGCGTTGTGCGCGTCGATGATCTCGCGGATAAAGTCCTTCTTACCCTCTAGATTTTCGCTAGGGGTGTTATTGACGTCTGTTGTCATGCTGCATTCCCGTGCGTAGTTGGTGTCACAAACTCGTATTGTACCGCAACCGCGCAAACGAGAAAGCATGAACTCATCAGAGCTTGACCACTGGGTTGAGTGCGAGCCCCATATGCTGTCTCTCGTATGGGAGTTGATAGGTGCCATGCTATAGGTCACTACTATCAGCGGCGGAAGAGCAA
>CALKIA010000658.1 GCA_937988705.1 uncultured Chloroflexota bacterium
ACGACTGCCGATCTGGTTGAGCGTCGATTCACGCTGCGCCACCCGGCGGCTTTCTTCGTAGAGCCGCGCGCTTTCCAGCGCCAGACTGAAACGTTCGGCGACGCCGTTGACGAGTTCAAGATCTTCGTTCGCGAAGTCCGTGTCGACGACTTCAAATTCCATCGCGCCGATCACCTGACCACGCACGCGCAGCGGCGTGCTAATCACCTGATAATCGCCGTCTTGCGTTTGCTGCGTGCGTCCATCGCGCATCGCCGTTGCCAGCGTTGGGGTGATTTCAGCGCTTTGGCGCACGACGTTGCTTTCCAGATCAACGGTGACGCCGAGTTCTTCGCCCTTGTAGGACAAGAAGGTCTGCCACGAGCGCCCGGTCAATTCGAGGTTCAGGCGTTCGACTTCGCGCATGGTTGTGCGCATCTGGTCGATCAGACGCTGATTTTCCTGCACGCGGCGTTCCGTCTGTTCGAACAGACGCGCATTATCGACCGCGATGGCGATGCTGTCCGCCAGGGATTGAAAGATGGTGAGACCATCCGGGTCGGCGAAGGCATCAACCTGTTTGCTTTGCAGGTCAAGCGCGCCGATCAGCGCGTTGCCGAGACGCAGCGGGAACGCAGCTTCCGCGGCGGTGTCGGGCAGGAATTCGTTACGGCGGTGGACTGTTTCGGTGCCGGAAGCGGCCGCGATGACGGTGGTACTGTTCGCGGTCACCTGACCGATAACGCTGCGACTGCCGATGGGCAGGCTGTGTTTGCGGCGCAGCAGCGCCTTCCCGACTTCGCCCGTGCTGGCGACGAGGCGCGCTTCGTTCGCTTCCTCGTCGGTGAGAAAGATCTGCACATGGTAGATATCAGGGTAGGTCTTGCGAATGTCTTCAACCGTGCTGTCGAGCAGTTCCGCGAGGATGAAGTGCCGCGAAATTCGCTGAGCTAACTGCGTAGTGAGGGAGGCGAGTTCTTGCCGACCACGCGCTGCCTTGCCAACCTTTTCTTCCAGCCCGATTTCCTGCAAGCGCAGGAACACCTGCAAGATCAGGCCTGTGAGCACAAACAGCGCCGTAAACAGGATGAACGCGAACGGCGCATTCTGTGGTGCGTCGGGGATGTTCTGGCGTTGGAGCATGGCGAGTGCGACGACGAGCGTGGAAATACCGGTTGTCAGGCTGATCCCACGTTCGCCGAGCAGGAAACCGCCGATCACAATCATGACGAGCAGTGGCGCGCCCATCGGCGCGTAGATCAGGCCGTTTGGGATCGAGATCACAACGGAGGCTGCGTAGAACGAGGCCAGCATCGTGTAAGCGCTGGCCTGCCGATAGCCCAACCGGGTGACCATGAGCGTCGCGACGACACCACCGTACATGAGGCCCAAAGCGATGGGGGCGAAGTACTGCAAGCGACTTTCGCTGCCCACCATATTGCTGAAAGACAGCAGACCCAACCGCCCGACAATCAGAAAGAGGGAGTAGACGACGACCAAGGCAATCGTCAGCCCGTTGATCGTCCGGGCGCGGGCTTTATCCGCTTCGGTTTTATAGCGTTCAGTGCTAAAAGGGGTGCGCAGCAGGTATAACATGGTTTAGCCCTCGCTCACATTTAAGCGGACGCGGGCGCGCCGCGCGCCCAATGCTCGACCCAGCTCGCTGACCGCGGCGGTCATCATGCCCTGAATCTCGTTTGTCATTTGCATTTGAATCGAGATGTCATTGATCAAGGCTTCGTTCTTGGCGATGCGCTGGCTTTGTGCGAAAGCGAGACTGTTGTCAATCGAAACGACCAACTGCACGAGCATCTGGCGGAAGATCGCCGTATCTTCGTCGGCGTAAGCGTAAGGAGCGACTGACCCGATGTTGACTACGCCGATCATGCGTCCACGCGAGCGGATCGGCGCGATCATGAGCGAACGCACGCTCAAATCCTGCGCGCGGCGGATACCAGAACTGGTCTGTGTGTCGTCAATGACGAGCATTTCGCCCGTCTCCCACACCTGACCGATCAGCGTGCCGGTCGTCGAGATGTACGGCCCGTTGTCGACATCAATTGCGGTGCGTTCCTCATCATACTGCGCAACGATGCGCAGTTGATCGGTGCGTTCGTCAACGATGGCCACACTCACCCGGTCGGCGTTGATGGTCTGGCGGATTTCGCTCAGCAGCACGCCCAGAATATCCGACAGGCTGAGCGTGGCTTGGACCGCTTGACCGAAATGTGCGATTTGTTGAAGTTGTTCGGCGCGGCGCTGCGCGTTGCTGAACAGGCGAATGTTTTGCACGGCCACCGACAACTGCGCGACCATCGTCTGGCCGATGTCAATCATATCCGACTGGAAGGAGTGCCCGCGTTGGTAAATATCAAAGCCAATCGACCCCTGCAGCTTGCCCTCAATCACGACGGGCAGGATCATCATCGAATAGACGCCGATCTTAAGCAGCACGGCTTTCGCGCTGTCTGGAAGCAAATCCGTTTTTTCCACACTCTGGATGAGTACCGGGCGGTCAGGGTGCTGCCGCAGCAGGTTGATGGAGTCATTGACTTCCATCTTGGTGCCGATGGCGACCTGCGCCGGATATTCGCTAATCAGCGTCCCGGTTTCGAGATTGCGGTCGAACATCAGCACGCCGACATGATCGACGCCCATGGCCGACACGAGATACTGGGTCGCATAGTCGAACAGTTCTTTTTCACTGGTAAAAGTGCTCAGACCGCTCGACAACTGGTTGATCGTCTGCAAGACGCGCACCTGCCGGGCCAATTGCACCGCGTTCTTTTGGGCGTCACGCAGCAACCGTTGATTCTGAAAGACGATCGTGATTTGATCCGCGAGCGATTCGAAAAGGCGGCGGCGGCGCGGGCTGAACGCCTGTTCATCGGGATAGGTCACCACGATGACATCTTCCACCACCCCGCGTTCACGCACGACGAGCATGGCCGCCGATTGTGCCGGATGCCCCGCAATGATCTGCGTGATCAGCGTGGATTGATTCGGGCTGAGATTTTCGAAGAATTCGACATTGGTAGTCGCGCGCTGGTCAAAGGCGTCCGCCGAGCGGCGCAGTCCCTGTATCGGCTGATCGAGCGTTAGCTCCTGAGTGGGCGTAAGGATATGCCGGAAGGCCGCGTTTTCGGCGCTGCTGTCGCGCAGGTGTTCAATGACCACGTGCAGAATGGCGCTGTTGGGGCTGGCGGTGTAAGTGCGCAGCAGGCGCAGCACATCCAGCGGGTCGAGCGCGCTGAGCATCGCGCGGTTGATTTCGTAGAGCATCCCGACTTCTTCGAGCGACGCGGCGGTGCGGCGCAGCAGCGACTGGTTTTCGAACACCACGGCGATCTGATCCGCGAGCGAACGAATCGCGCGCAGCAGCGGGGTCGAGAACCGCACTGTTTGCGCGTATCTGAGGACGATCAAGCCGGTGAGACGTTGGCTGACGGCCAGCGGGATGACCAGCATAGCGGCGACGTTCTGGCTGAGCAGGTGCTCACGTTCACTATCGGTGAGAAACGGGTCGGTGGTGACATCTTCAATATGCAAGACCTCGACGGCGGCGAGGGTTTCGTAGGCCGGGTAGTCTTGCAGACGGGCGCTGGAGCGGATCTCGCGAAAGCCGGCGGCATCACCAGAAGCGAGGAGGTTGAGGGTATTCGGATCGTTTTCCTCGTCAATTAAGCCGAGATGCACGTTGGCGAAGGGAATGCCCGTGAAGCTGACAATCGCGTTGAGAATTTCGACTGGATCGGTTGATCCGTAGATCGTGCCGGAGGCCTGATACTGCGCCTCTGCGATTTTGAGCGTTTCAATACGTACTACGTTGGAGTCGTCTATTTCCATTCCCATACTTCTTCGCCCCTCAACAATCGACGGATTTGCGCGGGAAAGCGATCCGGGTCGAGCGGCTTGCCGAGGAAGCCGTTAAAGCCCGCTTTTTTGGCCCGTCGCATTTGATCTTCGCTGGCTTCCGCGGTCACGGCACACACAACGGTATCTTTTAGACGCGGGTTGGCGCGCAGTTTTTGCAGCGCCTGATACCCATCTTCGTAGGGGAGGCGGATGTCCATCAGGATGAGGTCGACGCGCGGCAGCGTATCCGCAAACTGGACGACCTGCCAACCAGACGTTTTCCATTCGCAGCGCTGCACGCCCATAAAGGCCAGCATACGCGCAATCAAGACAAAGTTAGGAACATTGTCTTCGACTACAAGCACGTGCGCTTCGCTTGGTTCGATGGGGCTCTGTTTAATGCTGGGCGCGTCGGTCATCTTTACTCCTGATGTAGAACATTACTTCGTCTGGTAACTTATCAACGTCGACAGGTTTGCGGATGTAACCATCACAACCAGCACTTAGGCTGCGATCCCGATCTTTATCCATCGCATTTGCGGTGAGCGCGACAATGGGTATACGGCAAAGGTCAGGCATCTGCCGGATCTGCTGCGTCGCGGTGAGCCCGTCCATGTCGGGCATACTTAAGTCCATCAGGATGATGTCCGGCGGTTGAGCCTGCGCCATTTCAATGCCTTTACGGGCGCCATCCGCTTCTTGTACCACAAAATCGTAGTCGGATGCCATCAGGATACGACGGACGAGCATACGATTATCAGGATTATCTTCGATATACAGCACACGCGGCATGGGACTGTCTCTCTGAATTTATTTGGCTTCCCTGCAATTCGGATTATAACCCACTTGATTTAAGTAGATTGCTAAAGACTTTGCGTGAAGTGGAGATCATCCCTTGAATAATACGATATACTACCCTTCTGAGAATAAGTAACAAAGGAAATGAGATGGCTTCTAAACAGTACACTCAAGCCCCGGCACTGGTGATCGACCCGAACAAGCAGTACACGGCTCACTTTCACACCAACAAGGGCGATTTTGACATTCAGCTGTTCGCCAAAGAAGCGCCGATTACGGTCAATAACTTCGTTTTTCTGGCGCGCGATGGCTTTTACGATGGTGTCAGCTTCCACCGGGTGATCGCCAATTTCATGATTCAGGGTGGTGACCCGACGGGCACCGGGCGCGGCGGCCCCGGTTACAAGTGGAACGATGAGCAGTCGGCGCTGCGCATTAAGCACGGGACTGGCTCGTTGAGCATGGCGAACGCGGGTGTGAACACCAACGGGTCGCAGTTCTTCGTCACGCATGGCCCACAGCCGCACCTCGACGGTAAACACGCCGTGTTCGGTCAGGTGACGAGCGCGGAAGGGCAGGCGATTATCAACAAAATCGCGCAGGGTGACCAGATGATCAGCGTGACCATCACCGAAGCGTAGAGCGGCAGCTCATGCCGTGATGCAATGTACGAAAAGATCACGGATTACCCCTCACCCCCAACCCCTCTCCCACGCAAGCGGGGAGAGGGGAGACATTGCGC
>CALKIA010000659.1 GCA_937988705.1 uncultured Chloroflexota bacterium
GCCCGGAAAATGCGATGGAGTTCTATCGTTTCATCTACGGCTATTTCCACTCACGGATTAAAACGAAGTAGCAGACAGCGCATCCCGTCCCCGCGCCGTTCGGCGCGGGGACGAGGAAGCCTGACAGGGTGGTTTTTTGCGCCCCATCCCCCGGCTGGCCAGGGTACATCGTTAGGTCAAATCGACAAACCCCACGTCGGTAGGAGCGCAGCATACTGCAACCGAACCGTTTGGCTGATTCCCCCGGCATAGTGTTACATAGTACACGCCTCCGTAATTCAGCTTAGGCTGAATCGCGTATGCGGAACAGCGTATAGACCCCTCACTCCAACTGAATGTATAGTAACAGCAGCAGCATTTGGGTCATTCTCTATTGCTACCCCGAAATTGATTTATTGCTACCCCATAAGCCAATTGCTCGGCTCGGTGTAATTACCTCATTTTTCATACACGGTCACGAAGTGTGCGCCAATTAGGCAGCGCGCTTAGTTTAATTTTGCCTATTGAAAGGAAGTTCCAATGCCGTATCTTCGCCGTTCCGCCTCATTTTTCGCACTACTCGGCATCACCTTGATCGGGCTGGCATTCCTGCTGTTGATCAGCCCAACCGCGGCCTACGCCCAAGAGGCCACCCCTGAACCCATCGTGAACCTCCCTGTCGAAAATGGTCGTTATTTTGATACATCCGGTTTATGCGCGACCTGCCACCGGAATATGGTTGATGAGCATGGCAATGACATCTCGTTTGATACGGCCTGGCGCGCAACTATGATGGCGAACTCCGGTCGTGATCCGTACTGGCGCGCTGGGCTGCGCCGCGAAGTGCTCGCCAATCCGGATTTTTCGGCCTTCATTCAGGATAAGTGTGCCACGTGCCATATGCCGATGGCGCGCACCACCGCCAATCTGGCGACCGGCCAGATGCTTCAGGTGCTCGACGAAGGCGGCGCGATTCAGGCGGGAACTGAGTATCACACGCTCGCGCTTGACAGTGTGTCCTGTGCGCTGTGTCATCAGATCACGGATGTGCATCTCGGCGAACGGGCAGGTCAAAGCGGTCACTACACCATTGACGGATCGGAAGATCAATTTGCGCATGCCCGCGTGATCTACGGGCCGTTCGCGCCGGATGCGGCCCAGGCGGCCTTCATGCTGGCCTCGACCGGCGGCCTACAGACGCAGAGCGATCACATCACCAGTTCGGAACTGTGCTCAAGCTGTCATGAACTCTTTACCCCGTATTTCAACGTGGAAACCCGTGAATTAGCGCCGGTGACGTTCCAGGAGCAGACGCCCTACACGGAATGGCTGAACAGCGACTACAGCAACAGCCAGTCGTGCCAGGCCTGTCATATGCCCATCGTCGATGGCCTCGCGCAAACGGCCAGCCTCGGCAACCCGATCCCGGCGATGCGGACAGGCGTCTCGCAGCACACGCTGCTGGGCGGCAACGTCTATTTGCCGCGTATTTTGCAGGCGTTCGGCGAAGAATTGGAAGTCACGTCGACGGATGAACAGTTCCAGCAATACATCGACCTGACCCGCGCCCAACTGCAAAACGACACGGCGCGCGTCACGCTGCAAAACGCGGCTGTCACCGATGGCACACTGTCATTCGACGTATTCGTGCAAAGCCTCGTCGGCCACAAGTTCCCCACTGCCTACCCATCCCGGCGCACATGGCTGCACGTCACGGTGCGTGATGCCAGTGGCGCGATCGTGTTCGAATCGGGTAGTTATGACGATTACGGGCGCATCGCCGGCAACGCGAACGACGACGACGCGCAGGGCATCGAACCGCATTACGACGTGATCACCGCAGCGGATCAGGTGCAAATCTACGAGCCGATCATGGGCGATACGGCGGGCAACGTGACCACGACGCTGCTGTTGGCCTCGCAGTATCTCAAGGACAACCGCATTCTGCCGCAGGGCTACAACGGCGCGACCGCGCCAGTTGAAATCGCGGTGTGGGGTGATGCGGCGACCGATGCCGACTTCGTCGGCGGCAGCGACCGCGTGACGTATCAAGTGCCCGTGACGAGCGCGACGGGTCTGACGGTCGAAGTGGAAATGGTTTACCAGACCCTCAGCTACCGCTGGGCCGAAAATCTGCGTGAATACAACGATCCCATAACGGCGCCAGAAATCGCGACCTTCCTGCGCTACTACGAAGCCGTGCCGAATACGCCGGAATTCGTGACCAGCGCGACGGTCACCCTGCCGTAACCTTCAGCACCAGTGCGTGACCCTACGAAGGGCATCCGTCTTCTCGTAGGGTCAGCATCCGCTTTCCTCGCGCTTCTGCTCCGCTGGCAACGACCACACAACTTGTTTATGAACTCAAGAAAGTATTCACGGCGTCATGGAATTCGGCGCGGCGTTCGAGCATGGGAAAGTGCCCGGCGCCAGCGAGGCGAACGATACGGCAGTGGGGCACACGCTGCGCCACCAGATCACCTTCTTCCGGTGGCACAACCCGGTCGGCGGTGCCAAAAATGACCAGCGTCGGCACACGAATCTGGCCGAGGGCGCTCGACAGATCAGTGCTGATGATCGCCTTCCCGCTCGGATAGATGGCATGGTGGCAGTCGGGCGGGAGCGCCAGCGCCACATCTTCGTCCCATTCCGCCAACGGCAAATGATTGAGCGACCAGCTGGAAAACTCGACCCGGCGGTAGGCGGGCAGGCGCGCGGCCGATCGACTGAGCCGAACGAGGAACGGGAGATACTGCGCGACCCAGGCACGCGGCAGCACGATGTAACGCGGATAGGGCTGCAAGCGCCCGCTCACCACGCCCGCGACATCAATGACGCGGATGACGCGCTCAGGTGCGAGCTGCGCGGCGATGCACAGACTGATTTGCCCACCCATCGAATGACCGATTAGTGTGAAGCGGTCGATCCCTAACGCATCGAGCAGCGCCAGCACGCGCCGCCCCTGCGCCTCGATGCTGTAATCCGCGCCCGGCGGTCGGGCGCTATGCCCATAGCCGAGCAGATCGACGGCGAGACAACGATAACGATCTTGAAGCTGCAGAAGCGTATGCCGCCATACACGGCTGTGCGACATCCAACCATGAATCATGACGACGACGGGCAGCGCCGGGTCGCCCGCGTCAATATAAGCCAGCTGCTGCTGCTCGATGGTGATGAACTGCTTAGCGAGTCCGGTGGGCGTCATAGTGGTCATAGTGAGCGCTTTTCGTTAATCAATGTTAGTTAGGGTTCAGGCAGTTGGGCGTACAGGTGAGGTGGCGGGACAGCACTCCGCTGGCCCACCACCTCAACCACCTGAATCATAACTCAGATTAGTTTTCGCGCAGACTCACGTCAAATTCGGCCCGCTGGCGGGTGTCGTCGCTCACGCCCGACACGGCGATCAGCAGGTTGTCGTTGGCCGCCAGCGCGATCGACCATGTGCCGCTCGCGTTCGTTCCGTCGATCAGGCGCTGCACACGCGGCACTGATTCCGAGCCGATGGTCACAGCCTGCACGAGCAGCGACTGCGGCACACGGTTGTCGATTTCCGACCAGCCAACCTGCTCCCACGCACCATCATCCGCCCAATCCAGTTCGGGCACGGCGATATTGTCCACCGCGAAGCCCTGATCTTCGTGCCCCGCATACGTGATGTACAGGAAGCGGATCAAGACATTGCTGCCCGCATACGGCGTGAGATCAACGGTTTGCGGCTGCCACAAGGGCTGCGGATAAACCACCCGCGTCGGGTGCGCGCCCAACACGACGGGAATTTCGAGTTGATCCGCGCCGCGCTGAATGAGCAGATTGAGCGTATCCCCCGGCGCGTAGTGCGCCAGCAAGCCGATCACATCGGGCGACCCCGGCCACAGTGTGCCGTCATAGCCGATGATCTGGTCATTGACCTGCACGCCCGCCGTATCAGCCGCGCCGCCGCCCACCACTTGCTGCACGGTCAACCCGTTGCCGCTCATCACCACGCCCATGACGGGGAACGGGCGCGGCGGTTCAGGGTTGCTGATGCCCGTAAAGCCGACGCCGTAGGCCGCGCCATACCGATTATTGGCGGCTAAATCCTGCGGTGCGCGGATCGTCCACGTCGCGCCCTCATTGGTCGAGACGGCGACGTAGCCATAGTTCCACGCGTCGGCAGTGTTCCACCATGCATCGAAGGTGAGCGTCGCCGCTTCGACACCGCTCAGGTCGAAGGCATGCGTCAGCGTGCGGACTTGATCGGCGTCCGACCCCGACCAGTAGAAGCGCTCCGCCGGATCCCGATCCATCGGCAGCCGTGCAATAGACTCGCGCCCTGTCAAGCTGACTTCAACGGTCGCGGCGCTGGTGGTGGAGTAGATATAGTAGGCGGTCCCAAACTGGTTGACCGTCTGCGCGGGCAGTTCGCCAAGTTCGAGCGGGAGGGTCTGCGCGCGCTGGCTCGTTTCCAGCGGCGCGACCGTGTGCCGGTAGCGACGATCGCCAAAGTCGACGTTCAGCAGGTTGGCGATGACAAAATCCGCGAACACAGCCTGCCCGGTGAGCGGCGCGCCCGTAACGAGATCATAGGCGTTCGCCTCCGTCAGCGGCTGATCGATCACCGCGAGGCCGTGCCCCGGCTTTAGGAACAGATCGAGGATCAAACCCTGTCCAAAGCGCTGCTGCAGGTAGCTCAAAAAGAGCTGCTGCGCAGCCAGCGTCTGACTGCGTGTGGTCAGCGCGGCGGGCTGCGTCAACGGTGTGTCCGGCGTGCTTAAGAACGGATCATAATCGGTGGCCTGTAAGCCCGCTTGCTGCGCCCGAAATAAGAGCGTCCAGCGCAGCGCCTCTTCGAGCCATGCCGCGCCGTGCGCGTTATTCGCCCGCGTGACAAACGCCACAAGGCCCCGCGCGATCGCCGCCTGATACGAGGCATCGGTGAGTGCGACGCCCTCAATGGCGCTGACGAACAACGTCTCATGCTGATTGCTGATGCCGGACGGGGCATAGGCTGCGGGCAAGCTGTCCACAGGATTGATGAGCACATCGCGATCATCGGCCAACTGGTTGGTGAACACTACATACAGGCGCGGATCGTTATCCACATCGGGCACGGGCAGCTGATCGGTCGAATCCTGAATTTCGCCAATCTCCGGCAGGTTGATCACGCGGTAGGTGGAGCGCAGGCGAAACAGTGTATACAACTGCCCGATCTGCCCAGCCAACGCGCTGGCATCCATATTCGGCAGGCCGAGGGCGTTATCCACCCACACGTACGCCCGTCCCCCCGCGCCAACGAGTGTCGCCGTGATGCGCGTCGGCGTCGGGCTGTCGGCTTGACCCACCCAGAAATCCAGCGTTTGTCCCCGTTCATAGACGGGCGTGATATCGAGGACGACGGGTTCGTCGGTCGCACCGAGCAAACTCACCGCCAACTGCTGCGGGTCACGCGGAGGAAGCGCCGTGACCGGCTCACTGTCTTGCGCCCAGATTGAGGTTGCTCCCAATACCAGCAGAAAACTAAGAATACGACGCCACCAAGTCACCATAGAATCAGCCTGTTGTCTACTCGAATACTGTCGAGTGTATCTGCCCCACGAACCACGTTCAACAAAACCTCACGAGCTCCACACTTTCACGCCGCAGTCAGGACTTAAGTTCAATTTTGCGCTGTAGTCTGCGCTCCCAATCACATTGTGGACTATGCTAGAGCGGCACAGTCAGCACTACGAACACAAATCGCTCAGATGTGCCCGTTTAGATGGAGGCGTCATGGACCTATCCCGAAGATCTACGCACGTGGTCTACACGTTATGCGGTATCACCGTCATCTGGTTGGCGCTCCTGCTCTCCGTCCGGAACGTCTCCGCGCAGTCGGCTGACGGACGTTCGCGCATTGCGTTTATCACGGCGGATTACGACACGCGGCAGATGACCATCAGCCT
Source organism: uncultured Chloroflexota bacterium (assembly GCA_937988705.1). Classification (GTDB taxonomy): domain Bacteria; phylum Chloroflexota; class Anaerolineae; order Aggregatilineales; family Phototrophicaceae; genus Flexifilum. Next base: position 5,901 of record CALKIA010000659.1, read on the forward strand.
CGTCGACCCCAGCAGCGGACAGGTGACGCCGCTGATCGCCGATGGTAATTTTTTCTATCCGACGCTCTCGCCCGACGGTCGCTATATCGCCTTTTTGGGCGAGCATCCGCAGTCGCGCCGCCGAAACATCTACATTATGGGCACGGATGGCTCGAACCTGCACCCGATCGTCGCCGGGCGCTTGAACTTGAAACCAAACGGGCAAGTGGCGTGGACTGCCGACAGCACCCAGATCATTTACGGTATTCTGAGCGGAGGGCGACCACTCGGTTTTATCCGCGCCCACATTGACGGCAGCGGTGAAGAACGCTTGCAGTTTCCCGACTTACCGGGTGACATTTCCGAAACGTGGGCCGTCCTCTCGCCCGATGGCAACCGTCTCGCTGTCAACGTTTCCCTCATCGATCCACCTTACCGCCAGCTGGTCATTCTGGAGCTGGACAGCGTGACGCCGATCACGACCACCCTGCCCGACGGCACGCCGTTTGATCGACTGGCATGGTCACCGGATGGCGAGCGGACGCTGCTCAGCACCCTCATGCTCAACATGCTGGAACCACAGCCGCTGATGCTCGGCACTGCCGATGCCGCGAACGTCGAAGTACTGCTGCAGTCACCGCCGAATTACATCACGTCGATCTCGTGGTCGCCGGATGGCAATCAGATCGCGTTCACCGCGACTGAGATGAGTGGAGAGAGCGTTCCCGATGGCGAGGTCTACGTCGCGAATGCGGACGGATCGGGCGTGCGGTCGCTGAACATCCCGACCAATGTGGGGTATAACGGCACGTCGTGGAGCGTGATCCCCGACGACATTGTGCTGCCGAGCTCGCCTGTGTCCTTTGCGAGTTTGACGAATTAGCCCGACCAAGCCCATCCTCCCCGGCAGCTACGTAGAAGACCGTGAAATAAGGGTTTTTCTCGGTTTCGGAGTTTGGCGGACGCGATAAATCGCGTCCCTACACAAGAACATTTTTCTCATAGGGACGCCTTTCATGGCGTCCACTGTTCCCAAACGGACTTCACGCTATTCTGCGCACCTACCGGCCAACTGCGCCCCACTGACGAGCAGGCTGCCGTTAGCCTGCAATTCTCAAATAAGGTTCTACGCAAATTGCCGCTATACTAGGCGTACACAACATTGCGCTAAAAGGTTTGCTTTTATGGATGTCGGAGTAGAGTTCAGCCATTACCGCGTCATTGAGCACATCGGGCGCGGCGGGATGGCAGATGTGTGGTCAGCACGGGACAAACAGCTGAACCGCACGGTTGCGATCAAGACAGTCGCGCGCGATCTGTCGCAAGACATGAACCCGATCAAGTTGTTCGAGCGCGAAGCGAAAACAATTGCCGGGTTGGAACACCCGCACATCCTGCCGATTTACGAATTCGGCGAGTACAGCGGGCAGTTGTACATCGTCATGCGCTACGTATCGGGCGGGTCGCTGGAAGATTTGCTCGAAGAGGGGCCGCTGCCGATCGATGAGGCGCTGCGGTTAGCGCGCGCCGTCGCGCAGGCGCTGGATTACGCGCACAGCAACAAGATCATTCACCTCGACCTCAAGCCGTCGAATATTTTGCTGGACAGCTACCGTCTGCCCTATCTGGCAGACTTTGGACTGGCGACGGTGCTCGACCCGCAGGGACGCGCGGCGAATCCCGGTTCGGGCACGCTGCTGTACATGGCGCCGGAACAGCTCACCGCCGAAAGCCTGGATCACCGCGCCGACATTTACAGCTTCTCGATCCTCGTCTTCCACATGATGACGGGGCAGCTGCCCTTCGATGCAACGATCCCGCTGGCGCTTCGTCAGCTCCAACTGAGCGAAAACCTGCCCGATGTCGAATTTGTGACGCCGGGGTTATCGCCGAGCATCAACCCGATTTTGCGCCGCGGCACAGACATCGACTCCACTAAGCGGCCCCAGTCGCTGATGGAAATCGTACAGGCACTAGAAACCGTTTTGAATCCAGCGCGCATCAGCGCCCAAAGCGGGTTTAGCGCCCCGCAGGCGCGCCCCCGCGCTGCGGCGGCCGCCCGCATTCAGGACATGGACACTAAGACCGACGCGCTCGACAACCTGATCTCCGGCCCGGTCGACGATTTGATCACGCGCACCGCGCCCGTGATGGACACCAACGCGCTCGATAACCTGATCACCGGCCCCGTCGATAATCTGATCACGTCGTCCAAACCCGCCAACCCGTTTGATGGCGGACACACGACGCGCATCGACCTCAACGTGCCGCTCGACAACCTGATCACCGCGCCGGACGTCACACCCGAAGAGATGGCGCGGCGCGAGGCGCTGGATATCTACAGCCGCGCGCGGCGGGCATGGGCGCATGGTCAGGGCAAATTTCTGCTCGGTATCACCCACTTCACGCTGATCAACGACTACTACATCAAGGCGGAAGAAAATCGACTGGAGCTCGACGAAGCGGGCATGCAGATGCTGCTGCGCGGCGCGCTCGAATACGACCATGACATCGATGTGTGGTGGGCGAAACTCAATGATGAAAACCGCCGCTGGGTGGCGCTCCACGCGCTGCGCAGCGAAAACGCGCCGGCCCGTGTCCGCGCGCTGCAGCGTCTGGAAAACATCACCGACAGCGATGTGCCGCAGATTCCCAAGCTGGTCGCACAAACCCTGCAAACCGAAATCAGCAAAGAGGCGAAGATCGCGGCGATCAAGGTGCTGGAAATGCGCGCCAAATTGATGCCGACGCTGCCGACCTACGACAAAGATGACACGCTGCGCCGCCGCTTGTCGACGCAGTTGAAGCTCAGCGCGGTGTCGGACTGGCGCGAAACGGTGTACGGGCACGAAATCGACCTGCTGCTGGCGCAGATCGCCTTGAACGACGATGACGAAGCGGACAAGAGCGTCGAAGAAATTGCCGCGCGCACCATCGGGCGCATTCGTTCGAAAGCCGCCGTCGCCGAGATCGCCAAACATCAGAAGCTGGGCGAACGCCGGGCACTGCGCGCGCTGGCCTTCATCCGCGATGAAGCGCCGTCCCTGCCCGACGATGTGAGCCGGCAGGCGCGCATCTACGCGTGGCTGGATAACACCGCACGGCGGCTCACCCTCAACCCGATCCAGTCGGTGTGGCGCGTCATCTACGCGACCATCGGTGGCATTCTGGCGTTTGGCGGTTTCGCGTATTCGCAGCTGCCGACCCAGGCGATTTTCGGTCAGGAACGCATCGGCATCACCGCTTCGACCGGGATCACGGTCGGCGTGGGCATCGGGCTGCTGGCGCTGCTGGCGGGCGATCTGCCGGAACGTCTGCGCGGCTTCTGGCCGTGGTGGGCGCGGCTGCTGTTCAACCTGATCGGCGGGATCATCGGCGG
>CALKIA010000660.1 GCA_937988705.1 uncultured Chloroflexota bacterium
TAATTTTCCCGATTAGCGGCAGGAGTGCTCGCGCCTCAGCAACACTTCCCAGATCCTCTTCAAGCTTTGCAAACAGACGATCTTCTTCCAGTGTCATGTCTTCGAACTTTCCTCCAGCATAACCTTCAGGCGGTTCAAACCCAGTGACAGGCGCGACTTCACCGTACCGACCGGAATCTGCAGCGCCTGCGCAATCTCGTTAAGAGAAAGATCGTTGTAGTAGCGCAAGACGACTGCTTCACGCTGATGCGTTGGCAACCTCGATAGAGCCACGGTCACGTGTTCGACCTCGTCCGCCTCCATCACCGCGTCTTCCGGGTAATATGGGATCTCTACATCCTCAGGCATGACCTCGGTGTAGCGCGTATCAGCACTCTTGAAGTAATCACGAGCAAGATTGGAGGCGATGGCATACAGCCACGGTTTGAAGGGGCGCGGATATTGATAGGCATGAATCGACCGGAGCACGCGGAGGAAGGCTTCCTGCACCAAATCCTCCGCCAAGCGCCGATCACTACCCATACGGAACAGAAAGCCGATCAACGCATGCTGGTGCCGTTCGACGAGCGTCGAGAGGGCTTCCGCATCTCCACGTTGGATGCCTCGTGCGAGTTCTTCGTCGGTTCGCAATGGCTGTGACTCCCGCCCGCGCCTTGTCCAATGACCCTATTACGAGCTTACGCCCAAAAGGTTCACGGATCAGCGCAAACGGGGGTCGAAGATTTCGTGCAGGCTGTCGCCGATGAAATTGGAGGCAATGACCAGCGTCGCCATCGCGAGACCCGGAAACAACCACGTCCACCATTGATCGAAGTAGTCGATGCCGACGGCGACCATGCGCCCCCATTCCGGCGATGTGGGTTCAGGTCCTAGACCGAGGAAGCTGAGGCCTGCGAAGGTCAGAATCGCGTTGCCGATATCCAACGTGGTCAAGACAATTGTGGGGGCAATACAGTTGGGCAGCACCGTCCGAGTGAGTATGTAGACGTTCGACGCGCCGATACAGTGCGCCGCTTCGACATATTCATTCCGCTTGACCTTGAGCACAATGCCACGTACCAACCGTGCATACGACGGCCACCAGACAATCACCAAAGCAATGATCGCATTGCGAATATCAGCGCCAAGCGCCGCCGTAATCGCCATCGCGAGGATGATCGTCGGGAAGGCCATGAACAGCTCGGTGATACGCATGAGGATTTCATCCCAAATGCCACCCACATAACCAGCAATCGCGCCAACGACCGTACCGAGGATGCTTCCAATCACGATGACGAGCACTCCGGCAGGAATCGTAATACGCCCCCCGTACAGCACGCGACTGAAGATATCGCGTCCCAGTTCATCCGTGCCCCACAGGTGAACGCCGGAGCCCGGCGGCTGCAAGCGCGAGCTGACATTCTGCGCGAGCGGCTCAAACGGCGCAATCTGGCTGGCAAATATGGCAGCGACAATCCATACGAGGACAACGAGTGAGCCCACGATCAACAGTGGATTTCGCCGTGCAGTCCTCGCAGCTTTACGTGGCGCGGATCCGCGGGTCAAGGAAGTAATAGAGGATGTCGACAATCAGATTTACCACCACGTAGATAAGCGCGATCAGCAGGCTCACGCCCATAATCGCGGGAAAGTCCTGAGAAGTTGAGGCGCGGAACATATACCGTCCAATTCCGGGCCATGCGAAAATTGACTCTGTCAGTACCGCGCCTGCCAACAGCGAACCATAGGACAGGCCGATAACCGTTACCACGGGAATCATCGCATTCGACAACCCGTGTCGCAGGATAATCCACCGCTCGCGCAGTCCTTTTGACCGCGCAGTGCGCATGTAATCGAGTCCAAGTACTTCTAGCATTGACGAGCGGGTGATCCGGCTGATTAATCCGGCAATATACAGTGCCAGAACCATGCCCGGCAAAATCAGCCGCGACACCGCGTCGCGGAGTGTATTCCACTGCCCGCTAATCAGACTATCAATGACGAGCAGACCGGTCACCAACGGCGGGTCGGGTGTACGTGCGCCCAAGCGCCCCGGTCCTGCCACCCACCCCAACTGCGCATGAAACACGGTGAGGCCAATGAGCGCCAGCACGAAGACGGGGATGCTCACTCCGACTAAGCCCAGAACGCGTACCGCATAGTCGATGGGTCGTTTGTGCCATACCGCCGACACAATCCCGAAGGTCACACCAATCGTCACGCCAAAAACCGTCGCGACTGTGGCGAGTTCAATGGTTGCGGGCAGGAAACGGGCAATATCTTCGGCAATCGGCTGGCGCGTCTTGATTGACCGCCCGAGATTGCCGTGCAGCAAGTTGTTGAGGTACGTGAAGTACTGTTCGACGGGCGGCTTGTCCAGTCCCCATTCTGCACGGAACGCCGCGACCAGTTCCTCGTTATTCAGTTGGCTTTGCGGCAAATTCGCGTTGATCGGATCGGCAGGAATGGCGTTCGCGATCAAGAAGGAGACTAGCGTGATCCCGAGCAAAAGCGGGATCGTGACTAACACCCGTCGCAGGATGAACAGATAAATGGGCATTCCGTTTTAGCCTAGTCCCCCGCCCCCTTTCTCTTGGTAGAGAACGGGGGCGGGGTGAGGTAATGGTTAGACGTTGGGACGCTTACTCAACGCGGCTCAGCAACGCGAGGTTGATCAGCCACTGTGGGTGCCACGTGTAGCCCTGCAGATCCGACCGGAAGGCCGTCTGCACGTTCGGCTGAAGGAACGCCGCCCACGGGCCAGATTCACGCAGGTAATCCTGAATTTGCTGGAAGAGCGCCACGCGCGCTTCCGGATCGGATTCAACGGCCGCCTGATCGCGCAGATCGATGATTGCCTGATCGGCGTTTTCATCGGTCCAGTTCGCGCGTTCACCACCGACCTTACCGCTGGGCAGGAACGACAGAACATCGATCGGATCGAGGAAGTCCGGGCCCCAGAACCAGTAGGCAAAGCCCTGCTGGCCGGTGCGGTATTCTTCGAGGCTTACCTGGAGTTCACCGGGATTCAGCGTGACGATGATGCCAACTTCGGCAAGATCCGCCTGAATCTTCTGTGCGTTCGTCTCCATGTTCACGCCTTGGAACGTGAAGATCGGATAGCTCAGCGTGATTTCGAAACCATCAGCGTAACCTGCTTCGGCCAGCAGTGCACGCGCTTGATCGAGATCGCGCACAAACGCCTGATCTTCACCGTAGGCGCTCAACTGACCGATGGCGAGCGGCGAGGCGGGCGTGATGCCACCCCACAGAGCCTTATAGCCTTCATAGTCGAGAGCATAGCGAATCGCCAACTGCACGAGCGGATCCGACACGGGGCCGCCCAGCTCAGGATCGTTGTTCATGAGCAGGAAGTGCACGATATTGCCGGGCGTAGTCGCCACGGTCACATCGGCATTGTCGCCCATCGTCGAGAGTTGATCCGACGTCAGGTCGAGGGCAATGTCAATTTCGCCGGATTCGAGGGCGACCTTCTGGGTTGCGGCTTCCGGGATGTTCGTGATGATGATGCGGTCGAAGTACGGAGCTTCACCCCAGTAATTCGCATTGCGGACCAACACGGTTTCGACCTGCGGTTCCCAGCTTTCGAGCACATACGGCCCGGTGCCCGCCGACGTTCCGTTCAAGAACGCTTCCGCGGTATCCGTTGTTACGGCATCTTCTGCCGCCGAACCACCGTTTTCCGTCACCTGCGCATCATTAGTGATGGCAAACGGATTCGCAGCGAGGTTCGCCAGGAAGGCCGGATCCGGCGTAGCGAGCACAACCGTCACCGTATCGGCGTCATCCGCTGTCACGCTGGCGATGTTCGCCGCGAGGAACGACGGCGTGCCCTGAACATACTTCAGGCGGTTGAACGTGAACACAACATCATCCGCCGTCAGCGGATCGCCATTAGCGAACGTCGCGGCCGTGTTGAGGTTAAACGTGTACGACAGACCATCTTCCGATACAGTCCAGTCCGCGGCCAACTGTGGAACAATTGCGCTGGCATCGGCATCCGGGAAGGTCACGAGCGTTTCATACGTCACGCGGTTGATGATCCCGGTCGTCTGGGTATAGCCGTGCGCCGGGTCCAGCGAGTCGGTGCTTTCCGCATGGCCGACCACCAGCACTCGTTCTTCTTGCGCCGACAGCCCGAAGACGCCCACGCCAAACAGGAGAATTACAATTAAAAGCAGGAAACGACGCATATGCTCTCCTCAAATTGGATATACTGTATTACATTCATCCGATGTGCAAACAATATTCTATCGAAAAGCTGGAAGAGCGCCAACATGAATTATCAAGAGCGTATCGCACGTTTTAAAGATCTCCTGGGAACAGAAGCGGATGTCGCCTTCCTCCCCATCCACACCGACCTCGATTATCTGATGGGCGTACCGCGAGATATCCCGAATTTCGGGGTCACGCTGCACCCCGGAGCGTGGATCGAAGGTGCATGGATTTCGCCCAAGAGCGATCCTGTACTCCTCCTACCGCGGATGTCCGCCGAATTTGGCGGGCTAGGCAGCCTAACCGGCGTGCAAACGCGCGTGTTGGGTGACTGGGATGACCCGGCAACTTTGGTGTCCGATGTCCTCAAAGGCTTTGGGCTGCCCCCCAGCCCGCGCATCGCTATCAGCGACCGTGCTCACGCCGAAACTCTCATCAACTTGCAGAAGCTGTTTCCTGATGCCCGCTTTGTTTCGGCTACCGACATTCTGCGCCAGCAGCGCGTGGTCAAATCAGACGATGAGATCGCCGTCATGCGCCGCGCTGGGGACATCACCGAAGCCGCCTTTGCCGATGTGCTCAAGCAGTTGAAGCTCGGCATGACTGAGCTTGATCTCATTGACGAAGTCGATCATCAGATGCGCAAGCACGGCGGCTTGGGACCATCGTTTACCACCTCACTCTACAATTCCGGCCCCAATCACCCGCTCAAGTTCGGTGATCGTTTGGGGACGTGGCATCGCGTGTTGACCGCGCCCGTCTCGATCCTCTTCGATTTCGGCGCCGTCTACAACGGCTGGTGTTATGATTTTGGTCGCACTGTCTCATTTGGTGAGCCGAACGCCCAATTCCGCGAAGTGTACGATCTCATCATGCGGTCGCAAGCTGCCGGGATCGCCGCGCTCAAGGCGGATCAGGTGACCTGTGAACAAGTGGATGCCGCCGCCCGGCGCGTCATTGAGGAAGCTGGCTACGGTGAAGCCTTCCGCCATCGTTTGGGGCACAGCATTGGTATGGATGTCCACGAACCACCGTTCCTGACCAAAGGTAACCAGACCGTTGTCCGCGAAGGCATGATGTTCACGGTTGAGCCGAGTATCACCCTTTTTGACCGTTTCTCGTCGCGCGTGGAAGATGTGGTTGTTGTGCGACCCGGCGGTGGTGAACCGCTCACGCGTGGATTCCAGACCCTATACGTTGTGGAGTAGCTTGGCGTGGCGAATTTTCAGCTCTACGATCTACGCGTGACAGTGGTGGCCATCGAAGGCCGTTCGGTGTGCGGAATGCGAGTTGGTGATTATTTCGAACTGACTGAAAGCAGCCGTTTACGCTTGCCCGACGGCCAGCACTTCTGTATCTACGCGCTCAGCGCTGTTTTGCCGCTCCTTGCGGCAAAGCAGCGCGTTTTGGATGCCAACGACTGGATGGATCGCGATTCACTCATCGCCTGTCCCGATCCTGACGAACGGCTCATCATGCGGATTGAACGCATCTCCAAACGAGAACTAGACAGCGACGACCTTACATGAAAATCAGCATCGCGCTCCAAACCGATAAAACCGCCGCCGAGTATATCGCGCTCGCTCAGCTCATTGATCGCTACGACTTCGACGTCGTGAGCGTCTACTGTGATGCGCCCTTTCATCCCAGCTACGCGCCACTTCTGCTGATGGCGCCGCACCTCACACGGGCACGACTCGGGCCAGCGGCCATCGCTCCAACGCGTATCCACCCCATTGACATCGCGGCCCAGTCCGCGCTGCTTTCGGAAATTGCTCAGGGTGGCGTCTATATCGGTTTGGCGCGCGGTGCTTGGCTCAGCGATCACGGCATTCCCGACTCGTCGATTCAAACCATCCGCGAAGCCGCTGCTGTCATTCGCTATTTGTTGTCCCACGGTACTGGGGGCTACGAAGGCCAAATCTTTCGCCTGGCACCCCATGTTCGCCCCCCCTACCCTACCCCATCCGAACCGCTCCCCCTATTGATTGGTTCTTGGGGACGTAAGTTGTGTGCGTTAGCGGGCGAAATCGCTGATGAGGTCAAAGTCGGCGGTTCGGCGAATCCTGACATTGTGCCGATCATTCGCGGCTACATTGCCGAAGGCGGTGCGCGTGCTGTTGGCATTGTGCTCGGTGCTGTGACCGTGGTCGACGAAGATCGTGAACGCGCCCGCGCCGAAGCTCGTCGTTCGGTTGCTTTGTACTTACCTGTTGTTGCTCCACTTGACCCGACGGTTCAGGTCGAAGCTGGCTTGATCTCGCGTCTACAAGTGCTGGTTGAGGCGAATAATCTGGAGGGTGCTGCGCGCCTCATCTCCGATGATCTCTTGAATCGCTTCGCCTTCGCGGGCAACCCCTCCGACCTGATCGATCACGCCCTATCACTACACGCAATGGGCGTTTCTCGGATTGAGTTTGGCACACCCCATGGGCTGCCCTCGGCTCAAGGTATTCATCTGATTGGCAAATACGTCATTCCTGCGCTCCGGTCAGCGATTTGACACGGTTATCGTTCTGCGTTCTAATGAGGGTATGTGAACGCTCACAGGTCGATGTTTATCCAGCATAAAGGTTAATTCATTTATGTATACAATTGGTTTGGACTTCGGAACGCTCTCCGGTCGAGCCTTGCTCGTCGATGTCGCCACGGGCGCAGAACTGGCGACCGCCGTTTATGACTATCCGCACGCCGTCATGGATGAAGTATTACTCCCTAGTGGCAAGCGTTTACCGCCGGAATATGCTCTCCAGCATCCACAAGACTATCTGGATGTCATTTACCACACTATTCCTGCGATCCTTAAGAACATTGATGCCAAACAGGTCATCGGTATTGGCATCGACTTCACCGCCAGTACGCCGATGCCCACGCTCAAAGACGGGACGCCCTTGTGCGCCGTCGAGGGCTTCCGCGATGAGCCCCATGCTTACGTCAAGCTCTGGAAGCATCACGCTGCTCAACCCTACGCCGACCGCATCAACGCAGTAGCGCGGCAGCGCGGTGAGTCATGGCTTAAACGCTACGGTGGTAAGTACTCGTCAGAATGGTTCTTCAGCAAGCTGCTCCAAATTTTAGAGGAAGCCCCCGCCGTCTACAATTCCTTCGACACCTTTATCGAAGCCGCTGACTGGGTGATCTGGCAGCTGACGGGTGTACTCACCCGCAACACCTGCACCGCCGGTTACAAAATGCTTGTGCAAGACGGCGACTACCCCTCAGCCGAGTATTTCGAGGCCCTCAATCCGGCCTTCAAGAATGTGGTCGGGACAAAAGCTGGACGCGAGTTTGCCGCTTTGGGCGCCAATGCGGGCGGCCTTGTCCCCGCAATGGCCGAAAAACTCGGTCTACCCGCGGGCATTGCCGTCGCCGTCGCCAATGTGGATGCGCATGTCACTGCCCCTGCCGTCCGGGCAACTGAACCGGGCATCATGGTGATGATCATGGGAACCTCAACCTGCCACATGATCAGCGGCGCGGATCTCCGCGAAGTTGGCGGCATGTGCGGTGTAGTTGATGGCGGCATTGTCCCGGAACTCTTCGGTTATGAAGCCGGACAGTCCGCCGTCGGCGATATTTTTGCTTGGTTTGTCGACAACGCCGTTCCGTCGGAATATCACGCGGCGGCGCAAGCCGCAGGCCTCAACCTACACGAATATCTCGAACGCGAAGCAGCGAAGCAGCAAGTCGGCGAACACGGTCTGATCGCGTTGGACTGGTGGAATGGTAATCGCTCGACGCTCGTGGATACCGAGCTCAGCGGCTTGCTCATCGGCATGACCCTCCTCACCCGTGCGCCTGACATCTACCGGGCCTTGATCGAAGCTACCGCCTACGGCACGCGCGAAATCATCGAAACCTTTGAGGCCAACGGCGTTCAGGTCAACACCTTGATTGCTGCCGGTGGCTTACCCGAAAAGAACGCGCTCCTCCGCCAGATTTACGCTGATGTGACTGGACGTCCATTTAAGCTGTCAGGCTCGTCGCAGGCGCCTGCGCTGGGTTCCGCCATTCATGCAGCCGTCGCGGCCGGTGCCTATCCGAATATTCACGCCGCCGCAGAAGCGATGGGTAAGCTCAAAGACATGGTGGTCACACCGATCCCCGAAAATCAAGCGGTCTATGACCAGCTCTACGCGGACTACAAGACGCTCTATGACACTTTCGGGCGTGGCGCCAATGATGTGATGAAGCGGCTCAAGCGCATTCGCAACGCCGCCCGAGGAGAAAGCTAGAATCATGCTGTTGGAACAACTGCGCCGCGAGGTCTGTACCTTACACGCGGAATTGCCCCGAAACAATTTGGTCGCGTGGACGAGCGGCAATGTTAGCGCCCGTGACCCTGAATCGGATCTCGTTGTCATTAAACCGAGCGGCCTGACCTTTGACAAGCTGACACCGGAAAGCATGGTCGTGGTCGATATTCAGGGTCGCGTCGTTGAAGGTGATCTCAAGCCTTCCTCAGATACCGCCTCGCACTGCTATATCTATCGTCACATGCCCAAAGTCTATGGTGTGGTTCACACCCATTCGCGTTATGCGACCGCCTTCGCGGTCGTCGGCAAATCGATACCCTGCTACACCACTGCGATGGGTGACGAATTCGGTGGTGAAATTCCGCTTGGCGGTTTCGCGCTCATCGGCGGCGAGGAGATCGGCGAACGCGTGGTCGAGGTGCTGCGTGACTCCAAGAGTCCCGCCTGCATTCTGCAAAATCACGGTGTCTTCACCACGGGCAAAAATGCCGAGTCCGCCGTCAAAGCCGCGGTGATGACCGAAGACAACGCCGCCATTGTCTGGTTGGCACTTCAACTCGGCACGCCCATCCCCATCGCCGAAGACGATATTGCCAAACTGCATCACCGCTATACCAACGTTTACGGCCAGTAAACTGACATAGGGGCGACGACTGCTCGCCCCTACTTTTCGCTTCGCCCATCCCCTTCCCTACTCACCGCCAGCGCGATCCCCTTTATAATGGTGCGCAAACTTACTGTTGCACCCTAGGAATCCCATATGTCTGTCACTCGATCCGCCCTGCTGGCTTACAACACCGTTGATCGTCTCCTGCGCGGCGATCTGTTTCACACGGTCACCACGGCTGATGTCCTTGATGATCTCGCGGCTTACCCCGCCGCTTACCCCATTATCGGCATTGGCACAACCAGTTGGCTGCGCCGCAACGGCGAAGTCATTGTTGAAGGCACCGCCCATCTGCCT
>CALKIA010000661.1 GCA_937988705.1 uncultured Chloroflexota bacterium
CCTAGAGGAGAGGGGAGAACCACCCCCGACCCCTCCCCGAATTCAGAGAGGGGAGACAGCAGGTGCGATCGTGTAGGGACGAGGCATGCCTCGTCCTCAAGGTTAAACCTCACTCCCTCGCCCTGGGGATCGGGGATTGAGGGGTGAGGCACGTCATTTATGGGTACGGAATGAGCTGCACCTGTTCGGCGTAGCGGAACACCTCAGCGCGGGAGCAGTGTGCTGTCCCCGGCTGCGACACGGTGGCCGTCGCCGCGCCGAAGCCGATACGCAGACCGTCTTCGATGGGCAGATGCTGCACAGTCGCGTAGCCGAGGCCCGCCAGCACCGCATCGCCCGCACCCGCCGCGTTGACCACGGGCACCGGGATGATCGGGATGTGATAGGCGCGGTCGGGCAGCACGGCGAGTCCGCCTTCGCCGCCGAGTGTGACGACGGTGATCGTGCCGTACTGCTCGTAGAGCGCGCGGCCGGCCTGATAGACTTCGTCCAATGATTCGACGCGCCGCCCGAGCAAGCCGGAAAGTTCATCTTTGTTGGGCTTGATGTAGGTGGGGCGGCTCTGCAAGCCCGCGCTGAGATTTGGCTCGGCGCAGTCGAAAATTACGGGGATGTCCCGCGCCCGCGCCAGAGCGATGTAATCGGTGTAAAAGTCGGCGGTCATACCGGATGGCAGCGTACCGCCGAGAATGACCAGCGGGGCTGTATCCAGCGCGGCGATGTACTTCTCGCGCATGATCGCCAGATGGTCGGGCGAAATGATCAGGCTGTTGGTGGTGACGGCGGTCTGCCAGCCCTCCTCGCTGATGAGGATCAGGTTGCGGCGTGACTCGCCGTCGACCGGGATGAAGTCGGTGGTGACGCCTTTTTCGTGCAGGAAGCCCGCGATGCGTTCCCCGTTCAAGCCCGCTGCAAAGCCGAGCGCGTAGCTGGGCAGTCCCAATTCGCCGAGAATCCACGAGGCGTCGGTGGGCTTGCCGCCAATGCTTTCGAGCATGCGCGTGGCGCGGATGGTCGCGTCTTGCACCAGTTCCTTGACGAACACGATGTAATCCATCGAGGTGTTCGCCGTGACGGTCACAATCATCTACACGTCCTTGCCGAAACGTTCGGCGGCTTCGACGAGCGCGGTCCGTTCCGTGAGGAGCATATCCGAGTTGCCGAAGGCGGCGTGCGCTTGCAGGATGCAGTAGGCGTTGGTGTCGAAACGTTCGACCGCGTCGAAGGCGGCGTCGAGGTCTTTGCCCATGAGGAACACGCCGTGCCACGGGGCGATCACGCCCGCGCCATGCTTGACGATGCGCTGTTCCTGCCCACGAATACCGCCGACCACATTCTCCGCGAGCTGCGGGCTGTGGGCGGGCGCGTAGTCGATCACCTTGATTTCACCAAATTTGAGATTCGCTTCGAGGACGGCGGGCATAGGCTTGGCCATGGCCGCGAAGACCATCAGATTGCGTGGGTGGGCGTGCATGACCGCCGTGCCATACTGGCCGTATTCGCGGTGCAGCGCCAGATGCACTTTGCTCTCGCGGCTGAGCTTGCCATCGCCTTCGAGGATGCTGCCGTCTTTATCGAGGACGAGCACATCTTCCGGCGTGATCTGCCACTGGTGCTTTTGCCCGGCGTAGGTCGCGGACATGCACACAAATTCGCCCACGCGCACACTGATGTTGCCGCCGCCCGCGTCGGTCAGATGACGGTCGAACAGCATCCGGCCGAAATAGGCGATCTTCGAGCGCATTGCGTTGACAGCTTCTGAAGCCATGATTTCCCCCTGAGTATCCTACAGAATGGCTTCATTATACCGCGTCCAGCCTTATGTAATCGAATACGCGGGCGGGGCTATACTAACGGTATTGGCGCAGCGTTGTAATAGAGGATTTGACTTATGTATCGTGATCCGGATCGCCGCGTGGCGGTCACTTTGCTGGTGTTGGGAGTGGTCGCAGCGCTCATTCAGACGCACAGCGCCGGAGCATTCCGCGTGGTCGATTTGTGGCCGCTGCTGTTGTGTGGCATCGGCGTAGTGATCATGCCTAAAAGAATTTAACCACAGAGAACACGGAGAACACAGAGGAGAAGGATAAAAAGAAAGAAGAGAGAAACGACTCAACGCAAAGACGGGAAGACGCAAGGGCGCAAAGGAGCGGGAATAGAAAGGCGAAGTGGCATGTCCGCTCCTATACGGTTGCCGATCTGCGTCAAATCGGTTATTGTGTTCACTAACATTGGTTTTCCACACGGATCATATTTCCGCATGGCGCACGATATTTTCCTGAGCTACAGCCACGAAGACTCCGCAATGAAAGACCGCGTCAAAAAGACGCTGGATGATGCGGGTTTGCGTGTATGGGTAGACGACGAAATAAAAAAAGGAACGTTTCAATGGTTCAAGCCAGTTGAAAATGCAATTGAGACAAGTAAAGCCTTCATTATTTTGCTTTCTCCAAGTGCCAAGCAGTCTGATTGGGTACAAAATGAAATTCGTCATGCACAGAAATTCAATATACGGATTTTCTCGATATTGATTCGAGGTCATGAAAACGAAAGCATTCCATTTCTTATCACAGGAACACAATATACAGATTTACGCGACAATGGTCAGTATTTCAGTCAAATGGGAAGCTTGATCGATACGATCATTCAGTATCTTTCCGCTCAGGTTCCCATACTCTCAAACACAGCATTAGGAGCGCAGATCAAGACACCAGATCAGCCTAAGAATGTATTTGTTGAGAAACAACGCGAAGCCGATCTAAGCTTGGTGAACGAACTCTGGAAACACATCACTTCTGACATTGTTGTCAGCGTTATTCATCTTGTCTCAGACCGTTATCTGTTATATGACTTTTTTGAAAGTACATTCTTGACCTATCGAAAAATACGTATGCGCCCTGAGAAAAGCTGCTTCGACAGCGATTTGGAAGATGCTTTCAAAGATTTTGATCGCGTATTGGAAGAGTTCTTAGATCAACTCAGGTATGAAGAAACTGTAGAGATTATTGGTAATGAGAAAATATTTGTTCCGGCTTATAAGCGTCCTGAAGTCTTGCCAAATGTCATATATTCAGACGAGATCTATAATCGCAACCTTAAGGAGCATTATAAGACTCTCAAATTAGGTGAAATTGTTATTGAACAACACAAATTGCTGGTTACGAGAATCAGAGGTGTTTTGCCTGAGTTCAGGTTTCCACCATCTGATATGTGAGCAATGAATTTTCCGTGTTCTCTGCGGTTAATTTCTTTTACTCATTCCGCAGCGCCTGAGCAGTGACCAGCTTGCTCAACCGCCGCGCCGGGTAGATGCCTGCACCCAGCGCTGCCAGCACGGCGACCGCGAACGACAGTGCAAATTCGAGCGGGCTGAGCGTGAGCTGCATCGTCCAGCCGAACGAGCGCACATTGATCACGTAGATCAGAATGATCGCCAGCGCGATGCCAATGGGCATGGCGAGAAGCCCCGCCGTGATGCCCATCAACCCCGTCTGAATCAGCGTGTAATTCCACAACTGGCGTCCGGTCATGCCGATGGCACGCATGACGCCGTACTGCCGCGTCTGCTCTAACTGGAGTGCCATGAGCGCGCTCAAAATGCCGACGAAGGCCACGACGACCGCGAGCAGTTGCAGCGCGCTCGTGATCGAGAAAGTGCGCTCGAAAACTTCGAAGACGCTGGCGCGGAGGGTCACGTTGCTGCGCGTGATCAGTTCTGACCCGGCGAGCGCCGTGCGGATGCGATCCACGACGACATTCACATCCTGCCCCGGTTCGATGAACGCCGCCAGCGACGAGATGTATGGGTCGGTGTAGTACTGGCGGTAGAGGCTGTCCGCCATGAGCACCGAGCCCTGATCGGTCGAGTAGTCGTAGTACACGCCGAGCACGCGGAAGGTCACGTCGCCGCGGTCGGTGAGCAGCGTGAGCGTATTGTTGGTTGGATCGATGCCCCGGCGGAAGGCAAACGGTTCGCTGACCATGACCACATCGCCCGTGGTGAGCGCCGCGAAGTAGTCGGCGGTGTCCACTTCTGACCAGATGAAGCGCCGCGCGGCGCCCGTGACATCCGCCGAACCGATGTTGAGGTTGACGGGTGGCAGATCGGGGAAGTCGGGCGCGCTCACGCTGACGGAACGCCCGCTGATGACTTCGCGCACGCCTTCGACCTGCGCGATCACGTCCGCGACGGCGGGATCGACATCGGCGGTGGCGCGGATGGCGGTCACCTGCGGCGGCGAAATGTAGATGTCCGCGCCGAGCGTGGTATCCAGCCAATCGCCGACCGTGCTGCGGAACGAGCCGATCATCACGCTGACGCCGACGATCACGCTCACGGCGACGGTCAGCGCGGCGACGGCGACCGAGGTGCGGCTCAACGAGCGCGAGACGGCGCGCGGTGCCATCCGTCCGACAATGCCGAAGAGCCGCCCCGTCAGCGGGGCAGCGACGGCCATGCTGACGACGAGCAGCGCGGGCGTGAACAGCGCGCCACCGACGATCACAGCGAAGAGCGCGCCAAAGCTGACGAACAGCGAATTGGTCGGCAGTTGGAGCAGCAGTACGCCGATCACGATCAGCACCGTTGCGCCGATGGTGATGGGCACAATCAAGTGGCGGGCACGTTCTTCGAGCGTGGAGCGGCGCATCGACCCGGCGGGGGGCGTCGAAGTCGCATCGAAGGAGGGCACGAGCGCAGAGGCGAGACTCACGCCCAAGCCGATGGCGACGCCTTTGAGGAGCGTGACCGGATCGACGGACACGCGCTGGACATCGACGGCGAAATACAGGTCGCTGATGGTCTGCGCGACGAGGCCGACGGTTAAGCGACCGAAGATGATGCCCAGCGCGAGGCCGAAGATCGTGCCGACGAAACCGAGCAGCAGAGCTTCGCTGAGGATGAGCGCGAAAATCTGGCGGCGGGTCGCGCCGATGGAGCGCAGAATCCCCAGCACGGGGCGGCGCTGCACGACACTGAACGAGACGG
Organism: uncultured Chloroflexota bacterium; assembly: GCA_937988705.1. GTDB lineage: Bacteria > Chloroflexota > Anaerolineae > Aggregatilineales > Phototrophicaceae > Flexifilum. The sequence continues at coordinate 4,988 of CALKIA010000661.1, forward strand.
TGTTGTAGATGAGGAAGACGCCGACCACCAGCGCCAGCAAACTCAGCGCTTGCAGGTTGAGTTCGAAGGCCTCAGTCATCTGACCGAGCGCGCTTTGCTGATCGATGGGCGTGGTGATGATCGCGCCCGCGGGCAGGATGGCGCGAAGCGGGTCAAGATCGTAGTCGTCCGGCAGAATTAAATCGACGCGGCTGATCGTGCCCGGTCGCCCGACGATTTCCTGCGCGGTGGCGATGTCGGTAAGCAGCAAGTTATCGAGGGCTTCGGCGCTGGCCGCGTCGGGGGCTTCCAGCAGGCCGACCACGCGCATCTCAATCTGCTCGGCGGCGGGCTGCACGGTGATGGTATCGCCCGCCTGTACGCCGTAGCGTTCTGCGAGGCGTGAGGAGATCAGCACGGTGTTGGGTTGGGCGATGAACGCCGCCAAGCCTTCGAAGGCCGTAGAGGTTTCGCCCTGCACGCGCACATCGGTCAAGTACGAGCGGAAGGGCGGTTCCGCGAACGGATCGACGCCGAGCACGCGCAGCGGCCGGTCGCCGAGGTCAAGCACCTGCGCGTAATCCTCGACAATGGGCGCGGACTGACGCAAACCGAGATCAACGCGCAGTTGGTAGTAGAAGTCGCTCGGCAAACCGCTGGGGCTGCCGATAATCTGGTGGGTGGCGCGCCCGGTGATGCTCTCCGTGCTCAAGCCAAAGGCCCGGCTGGCGGAGTTGTTGGCGAGGTCGATGGCGATGACGACGGCGACGCCGAGCGCCACGCCGATCACGAACAGGGCGCTTTGCAGCAAACGGCGGCGAACGTAACGTCCGGCCAACCGGAGGATGATGGGGAATCTCATGGGTGATGTCTCGCTGTTACCCCTCACCCCCTGCCCCTCTCCCACGCAAGCGGGGAGAGGGGAGACAAGCTGACTGGTGCTCGCTCCCCCTCTCCATTTGGAGAGGGGGTTGGGGGGCGAGGTTGGGAAAATAAAAACGCCCCCACTTTAGACGTTGATCCTTAAAAGTGGGGGCGCAGAGGATGAGAAGATTAGAAACTCTGGGTGCGGCGGATTGAGACTGGTTCCTCTTCGAGGAAATCGTCATCCTCATCACGATAGCCCAGCTTGTTCAGCGCAGTCTGCGCGGCTTCGCGGTATTTCTCGTGATCGGTATTCAAAAACCGCTTCAGGGGTTTAATGGCGCGGCGGTCGCCCAACTTGCCGAGGGCTTCGACCGCGTTGAGTGTAATCTGAAATCCGGGCGTGTCGAGCGCGCGGATGAGCGGTTCTACGGCGCGGGTATCGCCGAGCTTGCCCAACATCAGGGCGGCGCGTCCCCGAACGATCAGGTCTTCATGGCGGTTACCAATGACCATGATCAAGGTGCGGACTGCTTCTTCTCCGCCTAGCATCCCTAGTTTCATCACAGCAGTGCGGCGACGTTCTTTGTTGGTGTCGCGCAGTTCTGCAAGAATCTGCTTGACGACATTCGGGTCAGGGTCAGTCATAGAAATAGCTCCTTCACCGGTTGCGAATCCCGCAAGGTGATCACTAGCTTACTATCGTGAATGCGGCAAACACGATCTGCAAGCGGGACGATCTCAGGGTTATGGGTGGCCATGATCAGTGTTCGACCAACGTCTCTAGTTAATTCTAGCAGAAGTCGGAGAATCTGCTGACCTGTCTCTTCGTCTAGGTTCCCTGTAGGTTCGTCGGCGATGATGATCGCTGGGTCTTGGGCCAGCGCCCGCGCGATAGCGATGCGCTGCTGCTCGCCGCCGCTCAACCGATCCGGGTAAGTGTGCGCTCGGTCGCGCAGACCGACCCGCTCCAGCAGGTCAAGCGCGCGCACATCGGCATTGCCGCCGCGCAGCTCGGCCGGCAGGGTGATGTTTTCGAGGACTGTGAGCGTTGGGATCAGATTGAAGAACTGGAAGATGATACCAATGTGGTCGCGTCGGAACAGCGTCAGGCGTCGTTCGTCCAACTGTGTGATATCTGTGCCATCAATGACGACGGACCCGTGATCCGCCTGGTCAATACCGCTGATCAGGTTCAACAGCGTGCTTTTCCCGCTCCCGCTTTTTCCGAGCAGGACGAAAAACTCACCTTCTTTGATGTCCAGATCAACGTCAGAGAGAATGCGATGCGCGCCGCCGCCTTCAGCGTATCCCTTGCTGAGGCTGCGAATCTGAACCATCGATCGGGCAGGTTTCCCGTTCATACGTACCCTAGGATTATACTAGCGACAACACGAATTAAACAGACTGGTTTGCGAATAATTTCACTCACTCAGAACTGTAATCGATCTAGATGAGGCAACTATGATAAATAAGGCGTTTTCGTGTGTCCCATTCTTAATATACACTGAAAATGACCACCTAGAATGCATAAATATTACGAAAAAAGCATGTCGTTCATACACAAATTGCCTGAGATTAGCTCGCACCCCGACGGTGAGGTGTTCGAGATCGTCTGATTGAGCCCCCACCCCGGCCCCCTAATTGGATAGGTTTTTCATGGTAGGGACGAGGCATGCCTCGTCCTCTTGTCAGATCGATGAAAACCGGCACGAGGCATGCCTCGTCCCTACAGGTTGCTCGTTCTGTATCAGTTCATATTCGACCGAGCTGTGCATAATCCTTAAATACCTATCCCTGACAGCCTCCACTCCCCGAATTCAGGGAGGGGAACCAGCATCACTGCACGGGTGTGGGTGAGGCGCTGCGGGGCGTGGACTGACACCGTTCGGGTTAGCTGGAAATGGGATAGATTCAAGCTGTGTTTATGAGAAAGGATGATTCATGGCAGTCAACTATAAAGAGGAATTGGTCGGCGTGTTCGGGTATCCCGTGGCGGAGAATCCCACCTGTGTGATGCAGAATGCAGCCTTCGCGGCGGCGGGTCTGGTCTGGCGCTACCTGACGATTGAAGTCAAGCCGGAGGATTTACCCACGGCCATGCAAGGACTGCGGGCCATGGGCTTTCGCGGGATCAACTGCACGATTCCACACAAAGTCGCGGTAATCCCCCTGCTCGACGAGGTTGCGCCGGACGCCAAACTGATCGGTGCGGTGAACACAATCCGCCGCGAGGGCGATAAGCTGATCGGCGAGAACACCGATGGCAAAGGCTTCATGCGCGGGCTGCGCGAACATCTCGATCCGCAGGGTAAACGGGTAGTGATCCTCGGCGCGGGCGGCGCGGCGCGGGCGATCACGGTGGAACTGGCGCTAGCGGGCGCGTCCGAACTGATTGTCGTCAACCGGAGTCACGAGCGCGGTGCGGGACTAGTAGCACATCTGCAGAGCGCGGTGAGCGCCAACGCGCGGTTGGTCGATTGGACGAGCACCTACGCGGTCGGCGCGGACGTGGATGTGCTGGTCAACGCCACCTCGATTGGCCTGTACCCGGATGTGGAGGCCATCCCCGCTGTGAATCTCGACGGTGCGCGGGGCGATCTGCTGGTGTGCGACGTGATCCCCAACCCGCCAAATACGCCGCTGATCAAGTTGGCCCAGAGTCGCGGCATGCGGACGATCAACGGGCTGTCAATGCTCGTGTATCAGGGATCGATTGGCTTTGCGATGTGGACGGGCGTGCAAGCGGACGAAAGCGTGATGAAGGCTGCGCTGGAGAAAGAGTTTAGCGGGTGAGGCACGAGCCCGTCCTCCCCTTACGCGCCCCACTATCAGGACGGGGGACTCCGGGGGGCGACACTGTGTATCCAAAACACGCTGTGGAGGGGCGAGGCAAGCCGGTAGCTACGTAGAATAGCGTCGGTTATGGATAAGCCTCTTCGCGTGTCCCCCTCACCCCCAACCCCTCTCCCACGCAAGCGGGGAGAGGGGAGACAAACAGTGCTTTTGCTGTCTACCCTCCCTGAATTCGGGGAGGGGTCGGGGGTGGGGTGAGAGAAGCGCTATCCATAACTTACGTTAGAATAGCGTAAAGTCCTTTTTGGAGCGGCGGACGCGATGGATCGTGTCCCTACGAAAGATGGTTTTTCTCGTAGGGACGCGGCAGGCCTCGCCCCTACACAGATTCCGTCTGGTGGTTCTGTCGGACGGCGGGTGAGGTTGGTTGCTTCGTGAAGGTCTTGAGCCATGTTTCGAGTGTGAGCAGGCGGAACACGACTTCGACCTGCGGCGCGCTGCCGTCGAAATGCGCGCGCAGCAGCGTTTCCAGCGCGGGACGTTCGAACAGATCGCGTATACCCGCACCGTCATCCAGCAGCACCGCCTGAATGCGCGCGGAGAGATCATCACGAAACCAGTTCAAAATCGGCGTGCCGAACGGCTGCTTGGGGCGCGCCAGCGCGAAGGCGGGCAGCAGCGGCCGCAGCGCCTCGCGCAGCACATACTTGTTACGCTGCATGCGGATCGCGCTCGGCACACGGGCGGCGAAATTGAGCAGCGCCGGATCGAAGAAGGGGACGCGCGCTTCGAGCGAGTGCGCCATGGTCACCTTGTCGCAGTTGAGCAGCGCATTGCCGGCCAGCCACGTGTTAATCACCAGCGCCTGCGCGAAATTGTAGGCATCGGGCGCGAGCGACCGATCCACGATGCCCGCGTAGGTCACTTCTTTATGGCGAGCGGCAGCCCACGCCGCTTGCAACTTCCCGCTGTATAACGCGCCGCGCAGCGTATCAGTGAGCACCAGCCCATCGAACGACTGCAAACGCCGCAGTCCCTCGTCGCGGGGCAGCAACGACTGGGTGAGGCGCGGCAGGTAAGTCGGCAGCGCGCCGATCCCCCGGTAGCGTTTCATGGCCGGGTAATAGCGTTCGAGGTTCAGCAGCGGCTGTGCGAACCCGCGTAGCCGACGCCCCCATGAGTTTTGCGCGCGCAAAATCTGCGGGATGGCTGTGTGCGCCATATAACCGCCGAATAATTCGTCGCCGCCTAATCCAGTCAGCACCACTTTGACATGCTTAGCCGTGTCCTCGGCGAGCAGCATCAGCGACACGGCTGAGGGGTTAGCATTCGGCTCGTCGTGGTGATACACGTAACGCTGAAAACCATTCCACCAATCCTCGGCGGTGATCACGCGCTCGTGGTGTGTGGTGCGGAAGTGCTCGGCGATTTTGCGGGCGTGGATCAGCTCATTGTCGGGTGTTTTCGCGTCATAGCCGACGGTGAATGTCTCAATTGACTCGGCTTGCGAGCGCATGAGCGCCAGCACCGACGCCGAATCGACCCCGCCGCTCAGGAACAGGCCGACCGGGACATCGCTGCGCATGTGAATATTCACCGATTCGGTGATCAGGTCACGGGCGCGCTTGATCCAGCCCGCTTCGTCATCGGCGCGCAGGTCATAGCCTTGCCCCTTGCCAAAGCGCCAGTATTCTTCGATTCGTGTCGATCCGTTTTCCGCGACGAGATAGTGGCCAGCGGGGAGGCGCTGCACGCCTTTGAACAGCGTATCCGCGCCGATCATGTAGCCGAACGACAGGTAGGTGTCCAGCACCTCGAGATTGAGTTCCGCCGTCTGGTTGAAGGCTTTGACCTCGCTGGCGAAGTGCAGCAGTCCGCCGTGTCCCCACAAATAGAGCGGCTTCATGCCAATATGGTCGACCGCCACCAGCAGACGTTTGCGCTGCACATCCCACAGGGCAAAGCCGTACATGCCGCGCAGATGATCAAACAATTGGTAGCCATATTCTTCGTACAGGTGGATGATGGTTTCGCCGTCACCGTCCGTGCGAAAGGCATGGGCTTTGCTCATCAGATCGCGGCGCAGTTCCTTATAGTTGTAGATTTCGCCGTTGAAGACCAGCGCGATGGTGCGGTCTTCGTTATACAGCGGCTGATCGCTGCCTGCGATGTCGATGATGCTGAGGCGGCGCATACCTAGGGCGACGTTTTGATCGCCAGAGGGTGCGTAAAAGCCATCGCCGTCCGGCCCCCGATGCCGAATCGCTGCGCACATGCGCTGCACCTGCGCCAGATTCGCGCGTCCTGCCCCGCTGACATCGACCACACCGCAAATTCCGCACATCGTTCTTTGTTCCCTCGTCGGATAGGCGCGCCTCATTCTAACATAACGTCAGCGATGGATAACATTGCTCGCACTCTGCCCCGAGCCTCAACCGAATTTAGGGAGAGAAGACAGCAAAAGCCCTGTCAGTTTCCCCTTTCTCACGTAAACGGGTTCGGGGTCGGCGGGCATCCGCCATCTCTCACGCCTTGTTCATGACGAAACGCAGATAGATCTGCTATAATGTAAATTGTAATGTTGTCGACTATGAATGAGGTGCAGAGATGACCAAGACAATCGTGGCACTCTACGACGACTTTTCAACCGCTGAGCGCGTGATCGATAACCTGTTAGAAGCGGGCTTCACGCGGGATGATGTCAGCGTGATGGCGAATGACGCGAACGGCGAATACGGCAGTTTGCTGGCTGATCGCGATATGGTGTTGGATGGCGACGTAAGCGCGGGCGAAGGTGCGGGCTTCGGCGCAGTGATCGGCACCTTGATCGGCGTGGGCGTTTCGCTCATTCCGGGCATTGGGCCGGTGATTGGCGCGGGTCCGCTGGCGGTCGCGCTCACGGCGGGGATTGGTGCGGCGGCGGGCGCGATCACGGGCGGCATCACCGCCGGGTTGATCGATATGGGCGTGGATGAAGACGATGCCCACATCTATGCTGAAGGCATCCGGCGCGGCAGCACGCTCATCAGCCTGACCACGAATGACGAATGGGCGGAACGCGCCGAAGACATCATGAACCGCTACCATCCTGTGGATATTGATACGCGTTCATCACTCTGGCGCGAAACCGGCTGGTCGACGTTTGACCACAGCGCACCGCCTTACAGCACCGACGAGATTGCGCGGGAACGGCAGGCGTATCAGACCAATCAGCCACGCGCGAGTACTGACCTGACCGGAACGACCGATCAATACGTGACGAGCGACACCGAGCTGACCCCCCGGTCTTCCGTGGAAGCCAGTCGGCAGAGCGGCTTGTCGACTAATCCGGCCAGCAGCCACACGACTCCTCCGGGAACGGAACGCCATCACGAAACATCGCATGCGGTCGATCAGGCCATGAGCCGCGACACAGCGGGTGATGATCTGGCAGCGGAAACTACTGAGGACGGACAGATCCGCCGGTTCTACGGTGAGGAAGGCGTCGAAGTGAATCGCCGCGCGCGAACGGCCAGTGGCGCAGTCGATGAGGAAGCCGAGGAGCAGCGTGAGAGCCGCTTTATGACGGGCGGCAGTGAACGGAATCGCCAGGCGCGGGCCTACTCGCGGAGTGAAAACCTCCAAGATCCCAACCCGACCGACACCAGCCACCTGAATCGCTAACCCTGAACGACATCCCGAACCCCGCTTGAGCAAGAGCGGGGTTTTTTGTTGCCTCCACTTTCCGATGGCTCGAAAATTGCCCCTTGCACCTGACGTAACGTCAGCCTGTATGCTTGTATACAGAGTACAGGACAAGGAGACGCAGCATGAGCAAGAAGCAGGTATTTGGTCAGATGACCGAAGCGCAGGAAGATCAGCTCACCGACGAAGCCGCGCGCCGCTGGGACGAACCGACCGTCCGGCAGTCGCAAAAGCTGTGGAAGAGCTACTCGGCGGAAAAGCAGCAGCAGATCAAGGACGAGGGTAACGCCGTCTACACCGATCTGCTCGCGGCCATGGATCAGGGCGCGGAGAGCGCCGGTGTCCAGGCGCTTCTCACCCGCTGGCATCAGCATCTGCGTTACTTCTATGAGCCGACGCCGGAAATTCTGGCCGGGTTGGGACACGGTTACAACAACGATCCCGCGTTCCATGCGACCTTCGCCGCGCTGCATCCGGATCTGCCCGCGTTCCTCGAAGTGGCGATCACGCACTATGTCGAGCGGTTGAATGCATAAGCGTCGTGTTGAAAAGGTTGTTTTCTGACC
>CALKIA010000662.1 GCA_937988705.1 uncultured Chloroflexota bacterium
TCCGCTCGACACTACCGCGATCAATTCGGCGCTGCGCGGATTGGAATACCGCGAACTGATCACCCCGAACCCGATCACCATCACGTCGGAATTGATGAAAATGTGGCTGCTGGATAATGCCCGCACGATCAACCGCGCCGCGCTCCCCAAACCCGAACGGGCTGAGTCGGCGGTGGCGCGCGCTGCTGTAAATCCGCGCCTGATTCGCCTGCTGCTGCTGGCGCTGGCCGTGCTGATCATTGCGAATGTTCTGGCAGCGGCCTTTGTCAACAACAACCGCACGATCACTGTGACGGGCACGCCCGCGCCGACGGTCACACTGGCGCAGTCAGCCCCATAGGCAAACAGTTCGGTCATTGTGTGCAGGGGCGGTCATCTTCCGACCCCACCCCCGATTCCTCCCCAAATTCAGGGAGGGGAGACAACACTACGCGCCAAGTCACCCCTCGCCCCGCTTGCGTGGGCGAGGGGTTGGGGGTGAGCTAAGAGGGGTAGGTTTTAAGGTCTATTCTTAGCCCGGTTGAATACGAACCGATTCAGAACGAGAAACCTGTAGGGACAAGGCATGCCTCGTCCTTGAATTTCATCGATCTAACGAGAGGACAGAGGACGAGACCTATCTTGTACCTACCATTAAATACCTACCCCTGTTAGTTGGGGGTGAGGGGTACGCGAAATGAAGCTTATCTATAACTGCCGTAATTTAAGGCTGGCGATCCCAGAGGGGGACGCGGCATTCGCCTGCGCTGATGAGGCACACTTGCAGTACAACATTGTTGCGCCGAACTTCGAACGTGGCATCGGCCAGCGTGCTCACCCAGAACTGACGTGATACGCCGATGGCGCGAAACCCCTGTCGGGCGCGGCAGTAATCCGGTTTGAGCAGCTCGCCAAGATCCAAGCGCCACAGATGCAGACAATCGTTTTCACGCACTAAGCGGATGCGATCGAGGTCGTCAGTCATGTTGTCGGCGTTGGCCGAACGCGTCTGACCGCTCGCCAGCGTTTGCACGAAGACGAGCCCGCGCATATCGACCGGGACGCTCTGCTGGTTGATCATCACGAATTCGTCAGCGTTGTAGATCAGGTTGACCCATGCCGCGCCCGGCGTCGCCGCATCGCCGATCAGTTCGGCGGTCGTTTCCACGGTGACATCAGCCGTGCTTGCCGTCTCGGTGACGACTTCGGTGACAGACTCCGTGATCAGCGCCGTCGGCGTGCTGGTGCTGCGCAGGGTGGGCGTGGGGGTTGGTTCGGCGATTGCTGCGTCCTCAGTCGCGGCGCTCACGACCTCGGGCGTCGTCCCAGCAGACGCCGGGGTGCGCGTCCGGGTGGGTTGAGCACTCGTGCTCGTCACACCCGCGACCACTACCTCAGCAGTCGGCATTGGGGTTGACGAACCGTTCTGGCTCAGGCTGACGATCCCCACCACGACAGCCAGCAGCACGACCAGCAGGCCAAAGCCGATGAGTACGGGCGAGACGCGCCGCCGCGTGGTCGGCGGTTTGGGCAGGGAAATGGGCGCGCTCGGCGAACTGGGCGGAATCGGAAAGCGGCGATATTCGCCGCTCGCGAGCTTCGACTTGGACGGGTGCGACGCCAGATGTGGATCGCCTACGCTGCCGAGCAGCGCCTCTTCGAGCGCGTCGGCCATGACTTCGCCGGTACGATAGCGTTTGCTCGGCTCTTTTTCGAGCGCCTTCAGCACCACTTTTTCGACAGCCGATGAAATGCGCGTGTTGTACTGACGCAAAGTGGGCGGCGGTTCGCTGAGGTGCATGAGGGCGACGCTCATCGCCGAAGGATCATCAAACGGAACGCGCCCGGTCAGCATCTGGAACAGCACAATACCGAGCGAATATAAGTCACTTTGCGGCACGGCTTTCGCCGAAGAGATGGCCTGTTCCGGCGCGATATAGTGTGCGCTGCCGAAGGTATTGCCCATCGAGCCTTCAGGGACGCTTAAGGCTAACCCGAAATCGGTGAGGACAGCGCGGCCGTCGCTGGTGACCATGATATTCGACGGCTTAATGTCGCGGTGGATCACGCCGAGTTTATGCGCATGATCGAGCGCGGCGGAAATATCGCGGATGATCTGGATCACCTGCTCGTGCGGCATGGCCGTGCCCGCCTCGGCGTGATCCTTGAGGATGTGGCCGAGGTCGCGCCCTTCAATGAATGCCATCGCCATGTAGTACAGCGGCCCGACTTCGCCGAACTGGTAGACTCCGACGATATTCGGGTGATTCAAATGGGCGATGGCGCGGGCTTCGCGCTGAAAGCGAGCCCGATACTCTTCTTCGCTTTCATTGCTAGACAGCAAATGGGCGTCGATCACCTTGACCGCCGCGTAGCGCTGGAGCTTCTTGTCGAAGCCCCGATACACATGGGCCATACCCCCGCGTCCCAAAATGTCTACGATGCGGTAGTCACCAAGCTGTTTTCCAATGAGGGGGTCACTCGTCATGTCGATGCGACTTTCCAATGCCAGCACGTCCACCATTATAACGCGCACCTGAGCCATTGGTCACAAAAGAAGCCATGAAGTTTCTCTGTATCAGTCGCGGACAGCCATACCTTGAAGCCCCGTCATCAACTGGAGACGCCGCCCGCTAACTCACTGCGCGCCGCCGCCAACATCGCTTCGAGACTCATTTCGACGTCCGCCCCGGTGGTCGCCCAACTGGACACACTGATGCGCATCGCCGTTCGTCCCTGCCAGACTGTCCCCCCACACCAACAGGTGCCGTCGTCCTGAATCCGTTTGATGACACGCTGCGTCACTTCGGGCGGGCCAAACGACACCAGCACCTGATTGAGCACCACATCGTTGAGGACTTCATAGCCCGCCCCGCGCAGCCCGTCCGCGAACACGGTTGCGTACTGGCAGCAGCGTTCGACGAGGTCGGCGACGCCCTGCCGTCCCAGAAAACGCAGCGCCGCCCAGATTTCGACGCCGCGCGCCCGCCGCGACAGCTCCGGCGTGTAGTGCGAGGGTTCACGCGCGATCTGCTGCGGGAGATAGGCCGCGGGCGCGGACATGGCGGCCCGCAGCGCATCGGCATCCCGGCAGAACAGCAGGCCACTGTCATAGGGGACGTTCAGCCATTTATGCCCATCCGTCGCCCACGAATCGGCCTTTTCAACGCCCTGCACGAGATGCGCCCGGTCGGGTGCGGCCGCCGCCCACAGACCAAACGCGCCATCGACATGCACCCACGCGCCCACCGCCCGCGCGCGGTCACACAGCTCGTCAATCGGGTCAAACGAACCCGTGTTGACATTGCCCGCCTGCGCGCACACCAGCGTCGTGCTGTCCAGCGGCGGCAGTTCTTCGATGCGCAGCCGCCCCTGCTCATCGACGGGGACGCGGATCAGGTTATTGCGCCCAAAGCCGAGAATTGCGAGGGCTTTGTACAGCGTTGTATGCCCTTCGGTGCTCAGCACCACTTTGATCGGCGGCGCGCCGGAAAAGCCATCATTCTCGACATCCCAGCCCTGCCGCCGGAGCAGCGCGTGCCGGGCCGCCGCGAGGACGGTCACATGCGCCATGGACGTACCGGTGACAAAACCGCCCGCCGCTTCCGGGGGAAGGTGCAGCACATCGAGCAGCCAGCGCAGCGCGTACTCTTCGAGGCGGGCGGTGGTCGGCGACGCGACGAACAGTCCCGCATTCTGATCCCACGCGGTCGTGAGCCAATTCGCCGCGACCGTGATGGGCAGACTGCCACCGATCACAAACCCGAAGAAGCGCCGCCCTGCCGACGCCACCGTCGCCGGTGAACCAATGTCGTCCAGCAAGCGCAAAACTGTCTCAGCGTCAGTCGGCTCTTCGGGAAGCGCGCCGCCGAGTTCGGTCAGGCGATCAATCGCGGCGCGCGTCGGCTGCACCGGGCGGCTGTCGAGGGTGGCGAGATAGTGTGCCGCGCGCGCGCTCGCTTCGGTCAATAACTGCGTTACAGCATTTTGGTCGGTCAAAATAACGCTCCTTAACTTATGCATTTGCCGATAGAGATGCGCCGCAGCTCATCCCGCACCGTGAATAGTAACTTTA
>CALKIA010000663.1 GCA_937988705.1 uncultured Chloroflexota bacterium
CGTTCTTCGCTCACGCCATGGGTGAGCACCGACCGAAAGCTGTTATCGCGCAGGTCGAGGTTCAGTTCGCCGAAATGCACGCTGCGTGGTTCGGCCTTCGCTTCGGCCTCCGCGCGCTTCCGCCGCTTAGCCGCGCTCACCACATGCGACACATACAGGCTTTGTAGGTTCTCGACGGGCACGGTTTTGGTCACCGCTTTTCCACGCAGCCAGCGCACGCCGCTTTTGTCGACGACGATGCGATTTGGCCGCAGCAGCGTGCGAATCACGAGCGCCACCGCCATCCCAAAGAGCACCAGCGCGCACACGAACCCCGCCGGGACGAGCAGTTCCGGTCGCGGGTAGGCAAGACCTGTGGTGACGCTGGTCACAGCCAGCACGAGAAAGGCCACCATCCACAGCAGATACCACAGCGCGCGGGTGACGTTGTTACGCCCCCACTTGGGCGAGCGCACAAACTCATACTGCCCTTCAGCGCTCTGCTGGAACGTCCACAAATCGAAGCGGAAAGGCAGCGGGGGCATCGGCAGAGATTCCGCAACGGGCGGAATCAGCACGAACGGACGAGCAATCTGCGCGCCAAGCGCCTCCCCAGCAGCGACCGCGGTCGCGCGCAAGGTCTCATGCGTCGGGTCGATCCAGTGTGCGAGTTCGCACCAGCGACTCGCGCGCGCTTCCGCCATGGGCGGGCGCAGCACTAAACCGAGATGCCATGCCTGATCTTTCACCGACCAGCCGAGCACTACGCGGTCAATACTTTCGATAGGCAGCTGTCCGTCTAGGGGCAGCTTGCGACGTGTGCCGAAGACTTCGGCATAGCGAATCGGCTCGCCGCGCTTGGCTTCCAAGAGCGTCCGGTTACTTGATCCATTCAACAACAAACGCCAGCCGTCCGGCTGTACATCGATCAGCAGGTTGCTGGCGGTAACAATTCGATCCATAAGGGATTCCACTGGGTAGACTACTCATAACACTGCGATAGTCTACCTCTGTAATGTTGTGCTGACTAGATCGGCTCTCTGTAAAATCAATGTAAATTACTGGCGGATGGCAGCCTTCCCTGATTTTCTCTCTGAGAAGCCCTTTGCGTATGCGCAAATGGGCAAGGCGCGTCGGCAGCGACGTAGAACAGCGAACCTTACATCGCATCATGGCGTCCCGATACACGCGATAAATCGCGTCCGCACAGCCCAAAACCCGCTTCCCGCGCTTCTACGCAGATACCCGCTTGTCCGGTACGGAGTCGTAGTCTGAGTGACCTCAAGCGGGTGGGATCAGCGCTTGAACCTGAGCGGGCGCATGCCGTTCAGCGTGACGACCAGCAGCATGCCGACATCCGCGAGAATCGCCAGCCACAGCGAGGTCGCGCCGAACAGCGCCAGCAGCACGAAAACCAGCTTAATGCCAACACTCGCCATGATGTTCTGGATGATCAGGCGACGGGCGAAGCGCGCCAAGCGCATAACGAACGGGAGTCCGGTCAGGTCGTCACCCATCAGCGCGACATCCGCCGTTTCAAGCGCCTGCGCGCTGCCCGCGCCACCCATCGCCACACCCACCGAGGCGCGCGCTAGCGCGGGCGTATCGTTGATGCCGTCGCCAATCATGGCGACCGTTTCGTATTTTTGCAGCAAATCGCCCACTGCGGCGACCTTGTCTTCCGGCAGCAGCTCCGCGCGTACCTCGTCCACACCGATCTGATCGGCGATGGCGTGGGCAACGGCGGCATTATCCCCCGTGAGCATGATCGTATGCTGGCCGAGCGCCCGCAGATCGCGCAGCACGGCGGCGCTTTCCGGTCGCGGCGTGTCTTCCACGCTGATGTAGCCGCGCACGCGCTCGTCTTCCGCGATCAGCATGGTGGTTTGCCCGCGACCTTCAACGGCGCTGACTTCCGCGCACAGCGCCTGATCATGCGGATACTGCGCGTCGAACAGGGCATGACTGCCCACGGTGATCAGCTTGCCGTTGACGCGTCCCTGCACGCCGCGTCCCGCCAGCGAGGCGACCGCCTCTGCCGGCGCATAGGCTGAATCCACGCCGCGCCTTTCCGCCGCTTCGACAACTGCCCGCGCCAGCGGATGCGCGCTCCGTGTTTCGACGGCGTTCGCCAAGGCCAGCACATCATCACAGCGTGGACACTCAGCGCCAGTTTGACAATCGAGCGCGTGCGTCGCCGTGACGCTCGGCTGACCGCGGGTGAGCGTCCCGGTTTTGTCGAAGGCGATCGCCTTGACCCGTCCGAGCATCTCTAAATGCGCGCCACCCTTGATCAGTACGCCGCGCCGCGCCGCTGCCGTGATCGCCGTGATGACGGTCACGGGCGTGCTAATGACCAGCGCGCACGGACAGGCGATCACCAGCAGGGAGAGCGCGCGGTACAGCCAACCGTGTGTGCCATCGGCAGGATCGAGAAACGGCGCGTTGAACAGCAGCGGCGGCGCTAGTGCGATCACCAGCGCGACAATTACCACGGCGGGCGTGTACACCCGGGCGAACCGATCCACCAGCGTTTGACTCGGCGCGCGCACGCTTTGCGCTTCTTCGACCATGCGTATAATTCGCGCGATGGTGTTATCCGCTGCAAGGCGCGTCACACGCACGTCGAGCGCGCCGCTCCCGTTGATCGTCCCGGCGTAGACGTCCGCGCCGATCGTTTTGTAGACGGGCACGCTCTCCCCGGTGACGGGCGCTTGATCGAGGCTCGATTCCCCCGCGCGGATCACGCCGTCCATCGGTAGTCGTTCACCCGGTTTGACGAGGATCGTCTCGCCGACTTGGAGCTCGTCGACGGGCACGACCTCCTGCTTGCCCTCTGTGACGCGAATCGCCGTCGGCGGGACGAGCGTCATCAGCGAGCGGATGCTCTCACGGGCGCGTTCGCTGGTGTAACCTTCCAGCGATTCGCCGATGGTGAACAGAAACACAACCGTCGCCGCTTCCGCTGTCTCGCCGATCAGCGCCGCCCCCACCGCCGCGATGGTCATCAGCATATTGATGTTGAAATCGCGGTTGATGATCAGGTTGTTGATGCCGGAACGCGCCAGCGGATACAACGCGATCCCAGTCGCCAACAGGAAAGCGGTGGTGGTGATCGTTTCGCTCACCTGAAGGACGCTCAGCAGCGCGCCGATTAGCAGGAAAGCGCCGCCGATCAGCGCCAAGCGGCTGGTTGCACCGGTGAGTAGGAAGCGCGCGAAGCCGATTACACCGCCGGGGGTTGGGATATAACGTTCAGAGGTTGGGATTTCCAGCTTATATCCCAAAGCTTCCACGCGATCGCGCAGCACCTTCTCCGCGATCTGCCCCTCAAAAGTGAGCATCGCGGTATTGAGATTCACCTGTACCTGCGTCACGCCCTGCAAACTGCTCACGCCCTTTTCGACTGTTTGCGCGCAGTGCAGGCAGTCCATGCCGCCAATTTTATACGTGTGTTCCATGGTTGATACCACGTATCAATATATTAGTCACTACTCATATAATAGTCCTGAAAGAGCGGTGGGTCAAGCGCTATACTGGAAATGGGATGTGGTCTCAGGCGACTGCCGACCCCACCCCCGGGCCTAACAGGGGTAGGTTTTTCATGCTTGCCAGTGGAACACGAGTTCCCTTCGCCGAAGAGCCTGTAGGGACGAGGTATGCCTCGTCCTTGATATTCACCTCTGTCACGAGAGGACGAGACATGTCTCGTCCCTACAATTAAAAATCTACCCCTGATCCCACCCCCGGCCCTCCCGAATTCAGGGAGGGGAGACAGCCAAAACGCGTATTTCTCCCCTCTCCCCGCTTGCGCGGGAGAGGGGGCGGGGGTAGACCGAAAGCAGCTTAACTTGTTACCTAGTGGACGCCCTTTTTGGCTGACCGGGGTCGGCGGACGCGCAGAAGCGCGTCGCTAGGCCAGACTGAATCCGAGTGTTGGGCTACGATCTATACGAAATGGGACACAACAGGAGAAGAATATGCCAACGATTGAAGAGGCGATTATCTGGGCGACGGAAGTCCACCGCGGGCAGGTCGATAAAGCGGGCAACCCGTACATCCTGCATCCACTCCGCGTGATGCTGCGCATGACCTCGGACGAGGCGCGCTTCGTCGCCGTCCTGCACGACACCATCGAAGACTCCGATCATACGCTGGACGATCTGCGCGCACTCGGTTACTCGGAGACGATCATCGCGGCGGTGGACGCGGTCACACGGCGCGCTGACGAAACCTATGAACAGTTCATCCAACGCCTCAAGCCGAATCCGCTGGCGCGCAAAGTCAAGCTGGCCGACCTGCTCGACAATCTGGATCTGCGGCGCGCGAATCCAGTCGTCGCGGAGAAGGATGCCGAGCGCCTCGCCCGCTACCAACGCGCGTGGATCGAACTGACACAAGACGATCCGCCGCCGCTGTATTCGTACTAGACCGTAGATTACAGATCAGCCGGAACACCGAAATCCTTGTGCAGGCATGCGCAGATTCCGCATATGATCAGCGTAACTTTGTCGCTTGAAGCCCAACATCGAACCTTGAGGAACTGCGATCATGATCCCCTTATTGACCCTGCTGGCATGGCTAATCTGGCTCATCGGCTACTGGAACGGCGGCCTCAAAATTCTCACCGACATTCGGGCTGCGCAGGACGCGCGCGACCGCCTACTGCTGATTGCGCTCAGCGTAATGACAGCGCTGCTCGTGATCGGCGTGTTCGTCGCCTATCTGCGCGGCGAGTCGACTGCTAACAATTTCCTACTGGGCAACGGCTTCGTGTTCGTCGTCCTCGGCGTAGGCGGCACATTTTACTCGCGCTGGACGCTGGGGCGCTTCTGGACCGCCCAGAATGCGCTGCAAAAGAATCATCAAGTGGTGACAAACGGCTTATATGGCATCGTGCGCCACCCGATCTATGTGGCGGCGATTCTGCTGTACGCGGGGACGGCGCTCGTCTTCCTGTCGCCCGTCATTGTCGCGCTGGCGTGGTTGATCATCGCGGCCTATGTCCTCAAAACCGAGCGCGAAGATCGATATCTGCGCGCCTGTTTGCCGGGCTACGACCGCTATGCACAGCGCGTAGCCTATCGGCTGGTGCCGCTCATGTGGTGACGAGAGTGCATGGGAGTCGAACCCACCGCCGCCTGTCTTGAGCAGCCAGCCACCGATTTTGAAGATCGGGGCGCCCACCGGGACGCAAACACCCCCAAACAAGTGAACCGTTTTCAGTTCATAGTCAAAACCAGAGCCGCTGGGTTGACTATGAACTGTGACTTGTAAGCTAAAACAGCGTGAGCTGCGTCGGTGGTGTGTCGCTGTTGGGCGCATCCTCGGGTTTCGACACGGCTACATCCTCGGGAGAGGTTTTCGGCGGCGTGTACTGCGGCGGCGCATCGTCGCCTGCTGACGGTGGCGGCGGCGCGCCTTGACTGCGCAGCGCCCGCACCTGCGCCAATATCTCCGGGATCCGCTGGAAGTCGGCTTCCATCAGTGGCTGCTGTGCCGGATTGCGCAGGATCGCTGCCGGGTGAAACAGCGGGTAATAGGCCCGGCCGTTTTCCAGCTTCGCCTGCCCGTGAATCTGCGTGATTTTGCCACCGGGGAAGTAACGCGCCATGCTAAAGCGGCCGAGTGTGACGACCATCAGCGGGTCGATCAGGTTGATCTGCTGATCGAGATACGGTTTGCACGTGTCGATCTCAAACGGGAGCGGATCGCGGTTGTCCGGAGGACGGCATTTGACCACATTGGTGATGAACACCTGATCGCGCGACAGGCCGATCAGCTTGAACATCTTCTCCAAAAAATCGCCCGAACGACCGACGAACGGCAAACCCTGCTTATCTTCGTTGAAGCCGGGACCTTCGCCGATGAACATGATCTCAGTATGGTAATTGCCCGCGCCGGGCACAGCGCGTGTGCGGGTCTTATGCAGATCGCACAGCGTACACGTGCGCACTTCGGCAGCGATCTGGTTCAGGGCCTCGATCCGGACTTCGCTCATAGTCACACTCCCTCAAATTTCGAATACCTGTTCCAATTGTAACACGAACCATTTG
>CALKIA010000664.1 GCA_937988705.1 uncultured Chloroflexota bacterium
CATGCCTCGTCCTTTGGCTAACATTCGGTTTGTGGCTTAGGTGTCTACCCGGTTTCGGGCGCACACCCAGGTGCGCCCCTCCATCCATTCGTGGATTTGTTTCGAGAACCGACTTTAGGGAACTCACCGTAGGGACGCGATTTATCGCGTCCGCCGCTCCCAAACGGACTTCACGCTCTTGTGCGCACTGACTGGCAGGCCTTGTGCCGACAAACACCGCGATCTTTTTGGGAATCGACTGCTCGTGTCCGCAGAATTCACAACAAAAGAGGGTATTCAGCAGACTGAATACCCTCTTTCTGGCTTGGGCTTGACGGCTCGCTGTTAGGCGGGTTCTTTTTCTTTGCCCTCTTCGTGATCGAGTTGTTCGCGCACAATGAAGATTTTGCGACCTTGCGGCTCGTGATAGGCGCGCATGACGAACTCCGCGACCAGCCCCGTCCCCGTGATTTGCACACCGAGGATGATGAGCAGCATGGACAGCAGCAGCAGCGGTCGATCCCCGATGCCCTGCTGCATGACCAAGCGGACGAACGCCAGATACGCGCCGATCACCACGCCGACCGCCCCGGTCACCAGACCGATCCCGCCGAATATATGCAGCGGACGGGTCGAGAAACTGAGAAAGAAAATCACCGTGATCAGATCCAGCATCACTTTGAACGTCCGCATGATGCCATATTTGCTTTTGCCAAAGCGCCGTGCGCGGTCGTTGACCGGGACTTCGGCTAGCTGAACGCCTAAGCCGCTGGCGATCGCCGGAATGAAACGATGGAGTTCCCCGTACAGCCGGATATGTTTGGCGATGTCGGCGCGGTACACCTTGAGCGTGCAGCCGTAATCGTGCAGCGCGACGCCGGTCGAGCGGGAAATCAGGCGGTTGGCCAGCAGCGACGGCAGGCGGCGGCTGAAGAACGGCTCTTTGCGCTCGGTGCGCCAGCCGCTCACAATGTCATAGCCCTCATCGGCCTTCTTGATCAACTTGTGGATGTCGCCCGGATCATTTTGCAGGTCGGCATCCAGCGTGATGATGTACTCACCGCGCGCCGCTTCGAACCCAGCCATCAGCCCGGCGGTTTGTCCAAAATTGCGGCGGAAGCGAATCACCCGCCAGTGGGGATCCATTTCAAAAATCTTACGTAGGCCGAGGAAACTGCCGTCAGTGCTGCCATCATCCACCACGATGACTTCATACGAATCGCCGATCGCCTCCATTGCCGCGCTGACCTCCTGATACAACGGAGGGAGATTATCTACCTCGTTATACAGCGGAATGACCACCGACAAGTGCGGGACAGAATCGGATACGTGGGACTGGAAACGCTCCGGTTGATACGCGTAAATCTTGTTCAGGTTTTCAGCGATCTGCGTCATGACTCACCTTTCAAGCGCAGGACTTACAATGGCTTCATTCTCGTAATTACGCCTTACATAAACCTAAACACCCGCTGCCCGCTGGAATTTGCTCAGAAAACGAGATTTGAAGGCTACCCCCTACAAATTTGCTATTTACGTCGTAAGTTCTCCGCAAGGGACGGTGCGTACTGTTGTTGCAAAACACATAACGCGGGAAATGAATATGATAACCTCGGTCCAATTTAGCGAGACAGCGGATATTGAAACATCATCGGACGGCTACGCGACCCGGTTTGCTGGCGGCGTTGGGAAGTGGTTTCTGAATGTTCAGGAACAGGCGACCTTACGCATGCTCGCGCCCTACCCCGGCGCGACCGTGCTTGACGTCGGCGGCGGGCATGGGCAAATGACCGGCGCTTTGGTGGCCCGTGGCTTTGACGCGACGGTGGTGGGCAGCGATCCCCTGTGCGCCAAGCGGATTCAGCCCTACCTGGATGCGCGCCGCTGTTCCTTTGAAGTGGGCGATATGCTTAACCTGCCCTACAAAGACAAATCGTTCGGTGTGGTCATCAGCTACCGACTGCTGCCGCACGTCACCCAATGGGAGCGCTTTTTGGGCGAACTGTGCCGCGTCGCGGAAAAAGCGGTCATCATCGATTACCCGGAACACAACAGTGCTAATGCGTTCGTCCCCTACCTTTTCGGGTTCAAAAAGAGCTTAGAAGGCAATACCCGCCAATACACCAACTATCGCCGTGCGGATCTGCTGCGCGCCTTCCGTGATCACGGCTTCATCTATGGCGAAAGCTATGCGCAGTATTTTGTGCCGATGGTCATTCACCGTAAACTGCAAGCGCCGACCATCTCTGACCGCATGGAACGGGTCTGCCGGAAGCTCGGCCTCACCCGTCGCTGGGGTTCGCCTATCATCCTCAAAATGATCCGTGAGGGCGCACTATGAAGATTCTGCTGCTCGCGCCGCAGCCATTCTATCAAGAGCGCGGCACGCCGATCGCGATCAAGCTGTTGCTGGAAGTCCTCTCCCGGCGCGGGGATCAGGTCGATGTGATTACCTTTCATGAAGGCACGGACGTGAGCCTGCCGGGTGTCACGCTCCACCGCATTCCTGCGCTGCCGTTCCTTAAGAATATCCGCCCCGGTTTTTCGCCCAAAAAGCTGCTGTGCGACGCGCTCATGCTGCCGCAAGCCCTGCGTATGGCGGCGCGCGGCGGTTACGACTACGTCCACGCCGTCGAAGAAGCGGCCTTCATCGCCTATGCGCTCCAGCGCCTGTACAAGATTCCCTATCTATACGATATGGATTCGTCGCTCTCAGCCCAGTTGACCGAGAAGATCGGCGCGCTCAAGCCGCTGCTGCCCATCTTTCGCCATCTGGAAGGCATCATGATCCGGGGAGCAGAAGCGGTTGTACCCGTGTGCGACGCGCTGCGCGACGCGGCGGCGCGCTCCGGCGCAAAGAAGATCGCGGTACTGTATGACGTGCCCATCCCCGCCGAAGTCTGCGCCGTCCCTGTGATCGATATCCGCACGCGGCATGGGTTGAACGGCCTGATCGCCATGTATGTCGGCAATCTCGAATCCTATCAGGGCATCGATCTGCTGCTGGAAAGCTTCTGGCTGGCGACGCAGGACAATGCCCATCTCGATCTGGTCATCATCGGCGGCAAGCCCGCCGACATTGCGCATTACACCAGCATCAGCCGCGATCTCGGCATTGCTGGGCGGGTGCATTTCCTCGGCGCGCAGCCGGTCGCGCTGCTCTCCGCCTACCTCGCGCAGGCGGATATTCTGGTGTCGCCGCGCAGCAAGGGCAGCAACACGCCGATGAAACTCTATTCGTATCTGGCCAGCGGCAAACCCATTCTGGCGACCAACCTGTGGACACACACCCAGGTGCTGACCGAGGCCTCCGCGGTGCTGACCGACCCGCGACCGCGAGCCTACGCCGATGGTCTGCTGTGCCTCGCCAGAGATGCGGCCGTCCGCGGCCAAATCGGCGCGGCGGGTCAACACTTGATCGCGACCAAGTACAACTACGAAACGTTCTACAAGACATTCACAGTGTTATTGGCGGAACTGGACAACACGGTCGAAATCGGGGGCGCAGCATGAAGCGGGATCTGGTCAGCCTGGCAGCGACCACCTACGATGTCGTGATCATCGGCGGCGGGATTTACGGCGCGGCCACCGCGTGGGAAGCCACCTTACGGGGCTTGAGTGTCGCCCTCGTCGAACGCGGTGATTTCGGCGGCGGTGCGTCGGCCAACAGCCTCAAGACGATCCACGGCGGCCTACGTTACCTGCAAAGCGCTGACTTTCAACGAATGCGCCACTCGATTCACGAGCGCACCACCCTGCTGCGCATCGCGCCGCATCTGGTGCATGTGCTGCCGGTACTCGTGCCCACCTACGGTCACGGCATGAAGGGTCGCGAAGCCATGAGCGCCGCTATCCGCGTGAATGATCTGCTGAGCTTCGACCGCAATCGCGGTTTAGAAGCCTCTAAGCACATCCCGAACGCGCACATGATCTCAAAAGCGGAGACGCTCGCGCTCGCGCCGGGCATCAATGCCCAGGGATTGAATGGCGGCTGTGTATTCTATGACGCGCAAGCCTTCAACACCGAACGCCTCACGCTCGCCTTTCTGCGCTCGGCGGAGAATATCGGCGCCAGCCTCGCGAACTATGTCGAGGCGATTGAGTTTCTGTGCGCAGAGGAGCATGTGGCGGGTGTGCGGGTCCGCGACCAGATCACGAGCGAAGTATTCGAGATTCGTGCGCAGCGGGTGATCAACACCGCGGGCGCGTGGACGTCGACCATCGACGGGTGGCTGCAAGCCGATCCGCCACCACCGAAACTGGCGAAAGCGATCAACGTGGTCACCCGTCCGTTGTTCAAGACCCACGCGGTCGGTGTGTCTGGCGGCGGACGCCTGTATTTCGTCTCGCCGTGGCGCGGCCAGTCGCTGATCGGAACCGACTATTCGCTGCACAGCGGCGATCCGACGCAGCCACGCGTCACGGAACGCGAGGTCGCCGATTTGCTGGCCGCGATCAACAGCGCGATCCCAGCGGCGTGTCTCACACCGGATGATGTGAGTTTTGTCCATCGCGGTTTGCTCCCGATTGACGGCGTCGATGCCCGCGGCACGGTCAAGCTCAGCCAACATCCGCGCATCATCGACAGCGGGCGGGGTGTGATCAGCGTGGAAGGCGTCAAGTACACGACGGCCCGCGGCGTCGCGCAGCATGCCGTTGATCTACTGTTTAAGAGTCTGGAACGGTCGAGTCCGCCCTCGGTATCCGCCGTGACACCGCTGTATGGTGGCGCACTCGCTTCTTTTGCCGACTTCCGGCAGGAACAGCTGGCGCACAATCCACACCAACTCAGCATCAGCACGGTTGAGCGCTTGGCCATGAACTACGGTTCGGAATACCGCCGCGTGTTGAGCTACTACGAGCGCGGCGATCTGCCCGAAACACTGGCCGTACTGCGCGCCGAAATCAAGCACGCGGTCAAACGTGAGATGGCCCTGACACTGGCGGATGTCGTCTTGCGCCGCACCGATTTAGGCTCGGCGGCTCCGCCCAGCGAATCGTATTTGCGGTTCGCCGCCCGCGTGATGAGCGCAGAATTCGGCTGGACCGATGAGCGCATCACGCGCGAAATTGACGCCGTGCGCCGCCACTACAAGCTCCAGCCTGACCCCCAACCCCTCGCCTAAAGCGGAGGAAAGGCCGTGAGGTTGAGTCCGGGCGACCGGGTAAGGTCACCCGTTAAGCATAGTTTATCTGGATGCGTGGCTGCGCGTTCTGATAAGGCGAATAGGATCTGAGATGCAAGCAACCACCACCGCGCCCACCTGGGCGATCCAGTTATTCAATAAGTCAATTCTCAAGCGGCGCAAGTTTCAGGAAGTGACCGCGTTGTTAGGCGATGTGGCCGGACAGCGCTGTCTCGATATCGGCTCAGACAACGGCGTGATCAGCTACCTGCTGCGGCAGCGCGGCGGCACATGGTCAAGCGCCGACCTCAACCCGCAAACCGTGACGGCCATCCGCGAGCTGGTGGGCGAGGAAGTCTATCAGATCACGGGTGAGGCGCTGCCCTTCCCCGACGAGACGTTCGACTGTGTGGCCATTATCGACTTTCTCGAACACATCCCCGATGATCGCCGTTTTGTGGATGAGCTCTATCGCACGCTCAAACCGGGCGGAACTCTCATCGTCAATGTGCCCCACCTCAAAGACTCCCCACTGCGGCGATTTCGCTTCCGGATCGGACAGACCGACGAGAAGCATGGTCATCTCCGCCCGGGCTACACGGTGGATACACTCTCCATTGTGTTCGGCAATCGCTTTCGGATCGAAACAGCGCACACATATTCCAAATTCTTTTCCGAACTCATCGATACGCTCATCGTGTTCGCCGTCACAACGCTGAAAGGTGGCGGACACACGGACAAAGGCCTGGTCGTCACGGGCAGCGATCTCAAAGCGAATAAGTCGATGTTCCGGCTGTATTCGCTCATTTATCCGGTCGTGTGGGTATTCAGCCAGCTCGACGCGCTTGTCCCCGCCAGCGGCTACATGCTGATTCTGAAGGCGCAGAAAACTGCGTCTGCCCCGCTCCACGCCGAGCGGGAAAACGTCCCCAGCGCCGCCACGAGCTGAGGCCAGCACAAGCCCGCCTTGCGCGAATTGACCCGCTGACCGCACCTACACCTTCGATCACATGCGCAGGATCACGGCGGAGTGATAGGGGAGTGTAAGGGAAAAGCCGATACACTCCCGATTGTAATGTGCAGCCACTTCACGTTTGCTTGACCAACGCCGTTTGTCTACCTTGCCGAAACCATAAGCGCAAACGTGAGATCTGGAGAGGAGGACAAAACGCTTTTGCGCAAACAATTACTATCCATCACATCCATTATCATCACCGTGCTGCTGATGCTGCTGGTGATCTCAACGGTCGGCGTCGACGAGCTGATCGCAGCCCTCAAGAATGCCAATCTACTGTTCATCGGGCTCGCGTTCATCTGGGCGCAGTTCCTCAACTTGCCCGGCATCTTCAAAGTGCAGGGACTGCTGCGCGCGCAAGGACATCGGGTGCCGTTCTTCTTTCTGTTTCGGATTTATCACATTGGCGTCTTCTTCAATCATTTTCTGCCCTCCAATGTGGGCGGGGATTTCGTCCGCACCTATGAGATCGGCAAGTACACCGATGACCCGGCGACCAGCTTGGCGGCGGTCTTTGTGGAACGGCTGACGGGCTTCATCGTCCTCGTGGTCTTCGCCGTGATCGCGCTGCTCACGCACCTCGGGTTGATCGAAAACACCCTGCTCACGCTGGCGCTGCTGGCGGTGATCTGCGGTCTGATCATGGTCGTGTGGCTGGCCGTCGATACCCGTTTGATTCGGCTGTTCGAGCGCATCCTGCCGAAACCGCTGCACAAATATCTCGCCAAGTTCGGCAAGTTCCAGACCTCGCTGTACCGCTACCGCGATCAACCGCAGGCGCTGCGCACTGCGTTCCTCTGGTCGCTGGCCTTCAACGCGGGCGCGATTGTGTACTCATGGCTGGCGGCACTCGCCTTTCATCAGCCGATCAGCCTGCTGGACATGGCGGTTGTCATCCCCTTGACGATGGTGGTGGCTATCGTACCGCTGTCGTTCAACGGCATCGGCTTGCAGGAATGGGCCTTCGTGCTGCTGTTCCCACTGATTGGCGTCCCGGCTTCGGTCGGTTTATCGGCAATGCTCACCATTCGTCTGATTTCATTGATCACGGCGCTGGTGGGTGGGCTGTTTTATCTACAACGACATATCCGGCGAGAAGCAGCCATCGCCTAGAGTTTAGACAGGGAGGCGTTCATGCTAACGTCGAAAGGGGAACATGCCGTTCCCAAAGAGCAGGTGCTGCGTGATATTCAGAGCAACTCGTCGGCGCTCCAGCGCTACGGCAATTTTTACGTTGGCAGCAGCGATCTTGGTGCCATCCTGCGCTATGAAATCGCCGCTTCGTTCCTCAGCTGGGTTCCGGGGGCGATCGGCTTAGGCTTACGCAAAGCCCTCTACCCAGCGATCTTCCGCTCGATGGGCACGGATGTGGTCTGGGGGCGCAATATTGTGCTGCGCCATCCGAACAAAATCAGCGTGGGGAGCGGCGTCGCCATCGACGATAACTGCCTGCTGGATGCCAAAGGCGGCGGCGACGCGGGGATCGTGATCGGCGACGCCGTGCTGGTCGCCCGCAGCACCATCATTCAATGCAAAGGCGGGGCGATCACCATCGGCGATCACGCCACTATCGGCAGTCAGACGCAAATCGGCTCGGTCGGCGGGATTTTCATCGGCAGCAACGTGCTGATTTCCGGCCAGTGTTATTTTGGCGGCGGCCGCTACAAGACCGAAGACGCGAATACACCGATGGTCAAGCAGGGGCTGTACTCGAAGGGGTCGCTCGTCATCGAAGATGATGTCTGGATCGGCGCGGGTGCGCTCATTCAGGATGGCGTGCATATCGGCTGCGGCAGTGTGATCGGTGCGGGTGCGGTCATCCGCGAGGATGTCCCGGCCATGACCGTGGTCGTGCCCAATCAGCGTCTGGTGCTGCTGCCGCGCGAAAAGGGAGACTAAAGATGATCGACCAGACTGCCCGTATTCTAAACGCCATTTACGCGGCGCTTGATTCCATCAACCAGCAGCTCCCCGCCGAGAAGCGGTTGAGCAAGACGCCCGATACCGTGCTCTACGCCAAATCCGGCGTGTTGGATTCGCTCGGCTTCGTCAACCTGATCCTCGCCGTCGAGGAGAGTATCGAAGATGAGTTCGGCCTCGCAATCAACATCGCGGACAAAGTCGCCGCGAAGTCCGAGACGAATCCCTTTCGCACCGTCGCTACGCTGACCGAATACATCCAACCCCTGATCGAAGGGGAGACAAGCAGCAGCAGCGAATCGATTTAAGCGCAAACCCGCAGTTTTCGACCCCACCCCCGACCCCTCCCCGAATTCAAGGAGGGGAGTCGGATGCCCCCTTGAACCGCGTACGTGGGCGAAGGGTTGGGGTTTGCGGGGCGGTTACCAGACACACCATTCCACGATTGGACGTCTAGTTGGGGTGCTGCTAGCTGCTCCGATGCCAATCATATTGATGGGAGAGAGATTTGGATACCAAGCACTTTAACGCCGCGCTGATCGGCGATTTCAATCTCGGCAACTTCGCCAACTACCTGAGCAACGACGACACCGCGCCGCGGGTCGCAGCCGTTGCACCGCCCTATGGGCAGGTGGCGCAAATCCTGATGAACCCGCAGCACGAGACATGGGCGGCCCAGCCCGACCTCGCCGTGATTTGGACCCGTCCCGATGGCGTGATCGCTTCGTTCAAGCGCCTGCTCGAGTTCGAGAACGTGGCGCTAGAAGCGCTTCTCGCCGAAGTCGATCAATTCGCAGCGCTGATCGCCGTGACTGCGAGCCGCGTCAAAACCGTGTTCATCCCGACATGGGTGGTGCCGACGTGGGTTGAAGGCTTCGGCCTGCTCGATCTGCGCGACGGCCTCGGCATCGCCAACACGCTCATGCGCATGAACTTGCGTCTTGCGGAAGCTGTGCGCGATCTGCCCAATGTCTACCTGCTCAACACGCAGAAGTGGATCGAAAGCAGCCGCACGCCTTATCAACCCAAGTTCTGGTACATGGCGAAGGTCGCCTTCGGCAATGACGTCTTCAAAGCAGCGGTCACAACCATCAAGGCGGCGCTGCTCGGCATTGCGGGCAAGCGCAAAAAGCTGATCGTGCTCGACCTCGACAATACGCTGTGGGGCGGCGTGGTTGGCGACATTGGTTGGGAGAACCTGAGCCTCGGCGGGCATGACGCGACGGGCGAAGCCTATGTCGATTTTCAGCGTGCGCTCAAGGCGCTGACACGGCGCGGCATCGTGCTCGGCGTGGTCAGCAAGAACGAGGAGAACGTCGCGCTGGACGCCATTCGCCAGCATCCCGAAATGGTCTTGACGCTGGACGACCTCGCGGGCTGGCGCATCAACTGGCAGGACAAGGCGCAGAACGTCGCCGATCTGGTCACGGAGCTGAATCTCGGCTTCGACTCGGTCGTGTTTCTGGACGATAACCCGGTCGAACGGGCGCGCGTGCGGGACATGCTGCCGGATGTCCTCGTCCCCGACCTGCCCGAAGACCCGATGCTCTACGTCAGGACGCTGCTGAGCCTCGGCGTGTTCGATGCGCCTACGCTCACCGCCGAGGATGCCGAACGCACCAGGATGTACGTGTCCGACCGCCAGCGCACCGCGCTCAAAACGGAGATCGGCTCGCTGGAGGATTGGCTGCAAACGCTCGGCGTGACGGTGACGGTCGCGCCCCTCGCTGCGAGCACACTGCCGCGCACCGCGCAGTTGTTCAACAAAACCAACCAGTTGAATCTCTCGACACGGCGCATGGCGGACGCCGATCTCATGGCGTGGGCGAACGAACCTGATCACCGTCTGTGGACGGTCACCGTCGCCGACAAATTCGGTGATCTCGGCCTGACGGGGATCATCAGCCTCGCCCTCGAGGGCGACCGCGCCCGCCTTGTCGATTATGTGCTGAGCTGCCGCGTGATGGGGCGCAAGGTCGAAGAAACGATGCTATCCGTTGTGGTCGATCAGGCGCGCGAACTCGGTCTGCGCGACGTCTACGCGGTCTACCAGCCGACCGCCAAGAACAAGCCCACGCTCGACTTCTTCCGGCGTTCCGGCTTCGCCTACGTGGAAGCCACGCAGACGTTCACCTGGGCGACGAACGATCCCTACCCCCTGCCCAAAGGCATCGATCTCGCGGTCGGGGAAGCGATCTGACCTCACCCCCTATTTCGCCTCACCCCTCAATCCCCTCTCCCTTGGGAGAGGGGACGCAGAACGACACGTCTTTACCCCTCTCCGCTCGGAGAGGGGCAGGGGTGAGGCTGAACGGAACACCTGTTCACAAATCCCCCGCCTTGCGCCATACAGCCACACACGTAGGTGAGGAGGAAATCTCATGCAGAAGATCGTCACGAACCTGTGGTTTGACACGCAGGCGGAAGCAGCGGCGCGCTTTTACTGTTCGCTGTTCAAGAATTCGCGCATTGTGAACATCTCGCATTACACCGACGCCGGGCCGCGTCCCGCGGGCGAAGTGCTGACCGTCGACTTTGAGCTGGATGGCCAGCGCTTCACGGCGCTCAACGGCGGGCCGGAGTTCAAGTTCACCGAGGCGATTTCGCTGCTGATCAACTGTGAAGATCAGGCCGAGGTCGACACCTTCTGGGAGAAGCTCACCGCGGACGGCGGCGAAGAGAGCATGTGCGGCTGGCTCAAGGACAAATACGGGTTGTCGTGGCAGGTCGTGCCGAAAGGCTTTGACGAGATGATGGCGACGGGCAACACCGAAGGCATCAACCGCGCGATGCAGGCTATGTTCACCATGCGCAAGCTCGACTTGCAAGCCTTGCAGGACGCCTTCGACGGAAAGTAAGGCTTACGGGGCGACACGTAGGGACGAGGCATGCCTCGTCCTATTTGATTCCTAACTTCTGCTTGAGTTCGCGGATGTGTTTTTCAGCCTCTTGCGTCCAATATAGATCAGGATTAGGGGGAGGTAATTCGATATAGCGCTGGAAATCGGCGAGTGCTTGAGAATAATGGCCTATGTTTTCGTACACTAACCCACGATTGAAGTAAACACCGGAATTTCGCGCATCATGGCGAATTACCTGGTCATAATCAGCAATTGCACCGGTATGATCAAGTTTATTTTGCTTTGTAAGTCCGCGGTAAAAGTATGCATCAGGATCTTGCGGTTTTATTCTGATAGCCTCTGTAAAATCCTCAACTGCTTTATCATAATCGGACTGATTGCGATATATTAAGCCGCGTGCTATATGAGCAAGGTAAAATTGGGGATTGAGGTGGATTGCTTCACTGAAGTCTGAAAGCGCCCCTAAATGGTCATTTAAGCCGTTTTCACGTGCGTAGCCACGCGCATAATGTGCAGTCGCACTTTTGGGGTTAAGCTTTAGCGCCACTGCTATGTCTTGAAGCGCTTTGCCATAGACTTTCAATGCGTTGTAGCAGCGAGCCCGTTCTGCATATGCTTCCGCATATTGCTCATCAATCTGCAGAGCTAGATCATATTCGACAATTGCCGATTCATATCTACTTTTTTCTTTCAATGCTATACCGCGTAATAGATGTTCTTGAGCGTTTAACTGGCTCTGCGTCGGTTTAGCTTTACTCTCAATTTCTGCCCGCTTACCCGCTATTGCTTTGAGATCGGAAGTAGGAGTAAGTCCTAACGTTATACCCATGGATTGTTTTAGAAACCGTGTTCGCAAGCGTTCCAAAGCCTCTTCAAAATAGTCGTGAGGCGCATTCAATGCATTGTATCTGGGCAAGTCTGCCAATTTTCCCGTAAGCAGCTTTTTGACTACATCATCAAACCTAAAATCACTCGCCATTAAGGGAACAATATTTCTCTGGTGATCCATTGCATGTTCAATTTCGCGCCGCAGCCAATCTCCGGGTTCATTAATGCGTTCAAATGTCCCCGGCGTACACAGCAGCAGGAAGTGCGCACGCGCTTCAATTTGGCGTAAAATCATTGTGTCAAATTGCCCGGAATCGATACTCTGCACGTCCATGAACACATCGTACCCATGCTGCTTCAAGTCCATGTAGATGGCGCGGGCAAGGTAGCTGCTCGTGCTGCGGCGGTAGCTGATGAAGACCGTGTTGTGAACTTGCTGGGTCATGCGCGGCGCTCCCATCGAGGTGTGCTGATGTTAGCGAGTATAGCATGAAAACCTCACCCCTAAATCCCCGCTCCCATGGGCGAGGGGACTTGGCGAGTAGGCTGGTCTCCCCTCGCCTTTAGGAGCGGGGCGGGGGGTGAGGTTAAGCTTTCAAAACTTGCTCATACACCGCCAGCGTTTCGCGGGCGGTCTTGCGCCAACTGTAGCGCGTCGCCTGGGACAGCCCGCGTGTGATCTGCGTTTCGCGCAGCGGCTCCTGCTCCAACAGCGCGATGATCGCGCC
>CALKIA010000665.1 GCA_937988705.1 uncultured Chloroflexota bacterium
AGAAACACAACCTGCTCATCGGCGAACCGACGGCCGAACGTCTGAAGCTGGAACTCGGCTCGGCGTATCCCCTGCCCCGCGAAGACATTCGCCCGGTCAAGGGCATCCATCTGGTGACCGGCTTGCCCACAGTGGTAGAAGTCAGTTCGATTGAAATTCGTGACGCGATCTCCGGCTCCGTCGGGATCATCGTCGATACGGTGAAAGATGCCCTGGACGACACGCCCCCGGAATTGGTCGGCGACCTGATGGAGAGCGGCATCTGTCTGGCCGGCGGCGGCGGCTTGCTGCGCGGCCTCGCCGAACGGATGCAAGAAGAAGTCAACATTCGCTGCTGGGTCGCTGATGACCCGCTGACCTGTGTCGCGCGTGGCGCTGGACGCATCCTTGAAGATTATACCAATCTCCGTCGCCTGCTGGTCGGTTTGGAGCGCGGGAGTACGCGCCACTAACGAGGCGGCTAGATGAACAGCACGAATTTCCGACGCGGCTGGCGCTCGAACCGAGCCGTATTCCTGATCGTCTCCCTGATGATAGCCCTAGGCTTGATCGTCGCCAGCCAAACCGGCCTCCTCGCGCCGCTGGAAGATATCCTGTCCGCGCCGCTGAACACCGTTTCCGGGTTGTTCAACCGGGCAGCACTGGCCATCACCGATAATATCAATCGCTTTGGCGATGTGCAGGCGCTGCAGCAGCGCATTGCCGACCTTGAAGAAGCCCTTGCGCTCTATCAAACCGAACTCGTCGAGGCGCGTGAAATCGTGAGTGATTACGGGCGTCTCGCCGACCTCCTCGACTACCGCAACACGGCCCAGAATCAGGAAACGCTCACGGCCGACGTGATCGGCGTAGATGTAGGTGGCGGTTTACGCACCATCGCTATCAACCGCGGCACGCGCGACGGGATCGCTGTCGGCATGCCGGTCGTGACAGGTCAGGGCTTGGTCGGGCGGATCCTCCAGGTGAGCGCGAACGCCGCGCGCGTGATGCTCGTCACCGAAACAACCAGTAACGTCAGCGCGCGCATGCAGACCAACCGCGTCGAAGGCACAGTTGTCGGACTGGCATCGGGCAACCTCATCATGGAATTGATTCGGCTGGACGCGCCTGTTCGCGACGGTGATCTCGTTCTGACCTCGGGGCTGGGTGGTAACTTCCCGCCCGACATCGTGGTCGGTCAGGTAACGAGTGTGCGCCCGTCCGAGCGTGGCTTGTATCAGGAAGCGCAAGTCCGCAGCCTCATCAACTTCGACACGCTGGAATTTGTGCTGGTGGTCACCAACTTCCAGCCGACCGACCTCTCGGTGTTTGAGGAAAGTTCTGGCAGTTGAGCAATTACACTGCCCTGCCCATCCTGTTTCTAGCCGCCGTCCTACAAGCGACCTTCGTCCCGCAGATTCGCATTTTTGGCGGAACACCCGATCTGGCCTTCCTGTTCGTCCTGTCGTGGGCAGTGAATTCAGCGCTCGAAACTGGTGTCCTGTGGGCGTTTACCGGGGGGATTGCCGTCGATCTGCTCTCCGCCGCACCGACCGGGGCATCAGTCATTGGCCTGCTGCTCATCGTCTTCGCCATCGATGCCCTGCGGCGCCAGTTCGTGAACATCAGCTTCCCGCTGATCCTTGCGCTGCTCATCGGCGGAACGATGCTGCAAAAGTTGATGTTCGCTTTTGTCATGATCCTGTCGGGTTTCGGAATGAACCTGTTCGAATATTCAATCTACGTCATCGCGCCTACCATCGCCTATAATCTGATCTTCGCGCTCCCCGTGTTCTGGTTGTCACGTCGTTTACGACCACGCCGGGAAGGGCGCGTAACCCCTTAAGGGAGAGTGTGTCATGCAAAAACCGACCCCGTTTCAGGGCTGGCGGCTGACCTTCTTTCAAGGCATGGTCTTCGCCGTGTTTGTGTTGTTCGGCGTCCGCATGTATCAACTGCAAATTTCGGATCATGATGACGCGCAGGCCGCCGTCAACGAAAATCGTCTGAGCGAACTGCCGGTCTCCGCGCCCCGCGGTGTGATCCGTGACCGCAATGATGTCTCGCTGGCGATCAATGTGCCCGCGTACAATGTGACGATCATTCCCGCCAGCGTGCCCACCAACGAAGATGAAGTCCTGCGCATCTATAACCGACTTTCTGCGTTGACCGGTGTGCCACCGACCCGCGCCATTGCCATCGCCAGCGGTCAGGACGTGCGCAGCATTGAAGAACTGGTAGCCGAAGGTGAAGGCTTTCGCCCATACAGCCCCGTCGTCATCGCGCAGGACGTCGGTCAGCGCGTCGCCATGCAAATTCTCGAAGAAAGCTACCGCCTCCCCGGTGTGGCGGTCGAAGCGGCGTCGGTGCGCGAATACCCGACGGGCGAACTCACCGCCCAGATAATCGGCTACATGGGTCGTATCCCCGCCGAACAAGAACTTGAGCTGCTGGAACAAGGCTACAACCCCGCTTACGACCGCATCGGCTACGCGGGTCTGGAAGCATATCTCGAAGTGCTGTTGGCCGGAACCCGCGGTCGCCTTGTGCGTGAAGTCGATGTCGTCGGTCAGCCGATCGGCGACCCGCTCGTCAATCTTGCGCCGCAGCCCGGTTTGAGCCTGCGGCTCACGCTCGATTCGGAATTGCAGCAGGCCGCCCAAACCGCCCTCCGCAACCGGATCGCCGCGCTCAACGCGGAACGTGGACAAATTGTCAGCGAAACCGGCGTGGTCATCGCCATGAATCCGCAGAACGGCGAAGTTTTGGCGCTGGTGAGCTATCCCAGCTACGACAATTCGCGCTTTGCCCGTAACATCGACATTGAGTACTACCTTGATGTTGCCGCCGATCCGCTCACGCCGCTGGTCAACCACGCGACGCAGTCGCTCTATCCACCGGGTTCGGTGTGGAAGCTGATCACAGCGCTCGGCGTTCTGCAAGAAGACGTTATCGACCCAGCGACGTTCTTAAACGACCCCGGCGATCTGCTGCTGCCCAACCGCTATGCCCCCAATGACCGCGCCGCTGCGCAGCGGTTTGTCTGCTGGCTGCGTACCGGTCACGGCAACCTCGACATGATCGGCGCCATCGCTCAAAGCTGCGATGTGTACTTCTATCAGGTCGGAGGTGGCAACCCAGAGTATTCCTCAGCGGTTCTACGTGAGGGTGGGTTGGGGCCGTTCGACTTGTTTCGCTACGGTACAGCGCTCGGTATTGGCTCCAAACTGGGCATCGAACTCCCGTTTGAGAACGCGGGACGGATGCCTGATCCGGACTGGAAGCGCCGGTTGTGGGGAGAAAACTGGTCAACCGGGGATACCTATAATGCGGCGTTCGGTCAGGGTTACATCAACGTGACGCCGCTCCAACTCATCTCAGCGGTCTCGGCCATTGCCAACGGCGGCACGCTCTACCAGCCATCAATCATCCAGAATACGTTCAACGCGGATGGCGAGATTGTGGACTCGTTTGAACCAGAAGTGATCCGCACGGTCAATATCGACAATTTGGCGCCTGATCAGCCGGTAACGCTCCTGCTCGTCGAGGACATGATCATGCGCGGCGAGAACAGTCTCGCCTGTACCTGTGAACCGGACAGTGAATTCTACAACGCGATTCGCTGCAATCCGGCGGCCTATACCGGTCAGGTGAACGTCGCGCAGAACGAACTGGAAACCGACTGGCGTGAATATGTGGTGAACGTGCCAGAAAACTATGATTTTGCCGACAGCTTCTGCGCGCCCATTCGTTTTGATCCGCAGTATCGCCCACCGTTTATCTCCACCGAGAATTTCAGTATTGTGGAACAAGGCATGCGCTTTACTGTTACTAACGGCACGGCACAAACCGCCAATCTGCCCTATGTGCTGGTGGCCGGTAAAACCGGGACGGCGGAATACTGTGACGAGATTGCCCGCCCGCTCGGTTTATGTCGTCCGGGCAACTGGCCGTCCCACGCATGGTTCACCGCCTATGCGCCCTACGATAACCCGGAAATCGTCATCATCGGTTTTGTCTACAACGGTGGCGAAGGTTCAGCTGTGGCGCTCCCGATTGTCGTGGAAACCATGGAAGCCTACTTCCGCCTGCAAAACGAACGTGAAGGCGGCACGCCGACGGAAATCACGCTCCCGGAGACGCCATGATCTCACGCTTACACCTGCCGACGCTGCGTGATTGGCTACCGGCGCTGAGCGCCGGGGGAATCGCCTGGTTGATCTTCCTGATTGTGGGCAACACGCCGATCATCCGTGCGTCCGGTATGGCGCTGGCAGTGATGGGGCTGGCGCTCGCCCTGCGTTCGCTAGGCGCGGCTCTATCGATCATTGGCGGACTGGCGCTCGCACTCAGTCCCTCATTCTGGATACAAACGGGCGGCGCGGAGAGTCTCAACCCGCTGGCGGTCGTCACCGCGCTGGCTGGCGTGACGTTCATCGGGGTGATCGCGGCGCGCTTCAGTCACCGGCCCTTCGTCAGCCTCGCCATCATGGTCGCAGTGTTCGTAGCGCTGTTCCTCGCGCTGATTGGGACGCCGCGCTCGCTGCGCCTCACCACGCTCCTCACCGCGTGGACACTCTTTCTGCTGATCGACGGGTTGCTCGTCAGTAATCCACGCCCCGATTCTCCGGTGATTGGGACGTTCGGCGCACAGCACAGCTATGGTCTACTGCTGCTGTTGGGACTCGGCGTGCTGAACGATCCGCTGTTCACGCTGCTGATCCCGGCGGCGGCCCTCGGCCTGTTTCTGTCTAAGCGGCGGCTGTCTATCATATTCTGGATCGCGCTCTTCGGGATTGCAGTCTTCGGCATCAGCGGTATCATCAACACTTACTATTCCGACTACTTCTGGAACCTGACTACCGACCGCGCGCTTGCGAGCGGCGCGCACCACATCCCCTTTCTGATCGCGGACGGTTGGCGCGAGCCTCTGCGCTGGATCGGGCTGTCTGAACTGGTGATCCAGCAGTTCACGTGGGTTGGACTGGCCTTGAGTATTCTCGGTTTAGCGCGCCTCGCCCGCTGGTATCCCTTCATCGGCGTGGTCACCATGATCGCCTATGGGTTCTATGCCGCCTTCGGACTAAGCTACTTCGGGCAGGATCGTCCGGTGCTGATGCTGCCGCTGCTTATGATCCAGATTGTGTGGATGACCTACGCGGTCTACACCTTCGGCCAGTGGCTGCAAAAGAGTCTCCCCGCCAACAAACAGCGGGCGGGGTGGTTTGCGGCGACCGCCTTCACACTACTGCCGCTGTTTATGTTGTTACGAATTGTTGGTGCAATCTAGCGCAAAATTTCAAAACCGTATTATCATTCTTCTTGAAACACTGACGCAGCGGGGATGCATGAGCGAGCAAACAGTTGCAATCAAAGGCGTGAAAGATGGCTTGCTCGTCACGGTGAGCGAGACTGAGGATTGGCAAATCATCGTCAAAGACCTCGCCGCGCGGATCGATCATCAGAGCAGTTTCTTCAATGGCGCGCGCATCACGCTGGACGTAGGCTCGCGCCCCGTACGCAAAGACGAGCTGAGTTCGCTTAAAGCTATGCTGGAACGGCGTAATATCAGCTTGTGGTCGCTGATGAGCGACAGCGCGACCTCGATTGAAGCTGCCAGTGCGCTTGATCTGCGCACCGCCTTGATCACGGCCAGCGCGAACCCCGATAACCCGGACGCTGTCGCATTTAATCCTGAAGAGGATGGCACGATCGGCGTTATGATTCGCCGCACACTACGGTCAGGGCGCACCGTTCACAGCAATGGACACGTTGTGGTATACGGCGATGTCAACCCCGGCGCGGAAATCATCGCCATGGGGGATGTTATCGTGTGGGGTAGACTGCGCGGCAACGTTCACGCCGGGTCGGACGGCGACGAAAGCGCGGTGATTTGTGCGCTCGACATGACGCCAACACAAATCCGCATCGCGGGTTACATTAGCATCCCGCCGAAAGACAAACGGCACAAGCCGAAACCTGAAATCGCATCAATCCGCGACCGCCAGATAGTGGTCGTTACGTGGGGCTAAAACACCGAGAGGAAGTTCGCATGGGCGGCAAAGTCGTCACCATCACATCGGGCAAAGGCGGCGTCGGCAAAACGACGACCACCGCAAATATAGGCGTGGCGCTGGCGCGGCTGAATCAGAAGGTCGTCCTGATCGATGCTGACATCGGTCTGCGCAATCTCGACATTGTGATGGGTCTGGAAAATCGCATTGTTTATGATCTGGTGGATGTCGTCGAAGGGCGCTGCAAACCGCGTCAGGCGATGATCAAACACAAGAGTTTCCCGGAACTCTACCTCATCCCCGCTGCGCAAACGCGTGATAAGACGGCGGTTAGCCCCGCCGACATGATACAATTGACGGACACGCTGCGTACTGAGTTCGATTTCATCATCATCGACTCCCCGGCCGGGATCGAACGCGGATTCCGCAACGCTGTCGCCCCAGCCGATGAAGTGCTCATCGTCACCAATCCGGAAGTCTCGGCGGTTCGGGATGCCGACCGCGTGATCGGTCTGCTGGAAGCCGAGAACAAAGGGCCGGGTCAGCTCATCCTCAACCGTGCGAAGCAAGACATGATCCGCAAAGGGGAAATGCTGTCACCGGAAGACGTGACCGATCTGCTGGCGATCAAATTGATCGGCATTGTGCCCGAAGATGAACTGGTTATCCCATCGTCAAACAGCGGCATTCCGGTTACGCTGAACGATAATTCGAAGGCGGGCGAGGCATTCCGCAACATTGCCCGGCGGCTGATGGGTGAAGATGTCCCCCTGACGCCATTGACCGAGTCCAAGGGACTGTTTAAGCGCATTGCGCGTCTATTCGCAGGGGGGTAACGATGATGCCGAACTTATTTGACCGAGTATTCGGTCGCAGTGCTCCGCCCGGCAGCAAAAAAAGCGGAAACATGGCGAAGGAACGCTTGCAATTTGTCCTTATCCATGACCGCATCCACCTGCCTCCCGAAAAGCTTGACGCGATGAAGCGAGAAATCCTCGCTGTGATCTCCAAATATGTATCGATAGACAATGATCACGTCGATATCGCCCTCCAACAGCGTGATCGCAACAGCCTCCTGATCGCAGAAATCCCATTTCTCAAGACCAACGAAGGAATCGAAGAGGAGGAGTCCAACATCAAAACTGACGACGATCTCTAGTCGCCAACCTTCCCTATGCCCCACTCCTCCTCTATAATGCGGGGAGTGTTGGAGATAGCATGGACTCAGCTTCATGACTCAAGGAAGTTGGCGTCAGTTTGATTGGATTCTGCTCGGCGCAACCATTGTCCTGACCGTCTTCGGGATATTGATGATCCGCAGCGCCACGCTCGGCGCAATTGACCCAGATCTCATTAATCGCGTTCCCGACCAAATCCGCTTTTCGATTGTCGGCCTGCTGGTCTTGTTCGGCCTGGCCGTGTTAGATTACCGCCTGCTCGGCGGGTTGCATCAATGGCTGTACATCCTCATGATTGCGCTGCTGCTGCTCGTGCAGTTCTTCGGCGTCGAAGGCGACGGCGGTGCGCAGAGCTGGCTGAACATTGGTATCCGCATTCAGCCGTCCGAAATCGCCAAAGTGTTGATCATCATCACGCTCGGCATGTTCCTCGCGCGTAACTGGGAAAAGATGGGCGATCTCAGCACGATCATCAAGTCAGGCATCCATATCGGCATCCCGACCATTCTCATCTTCATCCAACCGGATCTCGGCATGACAATTGTGTTCGCCGTGATGTGGCTCGTTATGGTCTGGGCCTCTGGTCTCCGCCTGAAACACATTGCAACCTTCATGATCATCGTCGGCATCAGCGCCCCGGTGACGATCCCGGTCGTCTGGTCACAGATGGAAGGTTATCAGCGCCAACGCATTACCTCATTCCTGTTCCCGGAAAGTGACCGCGACGCGTACTACAACATCTTGCAGGCGCGCATCACGATTGGTTCGGGCGGGCTGCTCGGCAAAGGGTATGCTCAAGGGCCACAGAACACGGGTCGTTTTCTGCGCGTGCGTCACACTGACTTCATTTTCGCGGTGATCTCGGAAGAATTCGGCTTTGTCGGCGGCGTCACGGTCATGGCGTTGATCGGCTTCGTGATCTTCCGCATTTTGCGCGGCGCGCGCATGGCCGCTGACCCCTTCGGCAGTTTGATCTGCTACGGCGTGGCGACCTTCATATTTTTCCAAACGATGGTCTCGATCGGCATGAACCTCACGTTAATGCCCGTGACCGGATTAACGCTGCCCTTTATCAGCTCTGGCGGCACCTCACTTTTGTCGACATTAGCCGGAATTGGGCTGGCGCAAAGCGTCATCATGCGCCGCCGCCGAATTTAAGCAAAGGATCTTCATGAAAGCGTTAGCTGACCTGCTCTTCCCGCACATCACCACCACCCCAGCCGACTTCTTCGCGCAGTATCCCGCGCGCACCTTGCCCGCTGGGGCCAAGGTGACCCGGTTTGCGCCCAGCCCGACGGGCTTTGTCCACATCGGCAGCCTGATGACCACACTCGTCGACAAACGAGTGGCTCAGCAATCAGGCGGAGTCTTCTTCCTGCGTATTGAAGACACGGACAAGAAGCGCGAACAGGATCGCAGCGTCGAGGAAATCGTCACTAACCTGATTAACTTCGACCTCGCGCCAGACGAAGGTTATGTCAGCATCGATCCGCTGATTGAAAGCGGCGCGTACGGTCCGTATGTGCAAAGCCAGCGCGTGGCGATCTACGAAACGTTCGCCAAGTATCTGGTCGAAAAAGGGTTGGCTTACCCGTGTTTCTGTACCGAAGACGAGCTGGATCGCCTCCGCAAATCGCAGGAAGCACAAGGTATCGCGCGCCCCGGCTATTACGGCCTATGGGCTGTCTGGCGCACAGCGACCTTTGAGCAGGTCAAAGAACGCATCGACGCGGGCGAACGCCCGGTCATTCGCATCCGCGCACCCTACCCCAACGAGGAGCGCGTACGCTTCAACGATGTGATTAAAGGTGAAATCGACATGCCTGCCAATGATCTGGACAGCGTGCTGCTTAAGTCCAACAGCCTGCCGACCTATCATTTCGCGCATGTCATTGACGATACACTCATGCACGTCAACGTGATCATTCGCGGCGATGAGTGGCTCTCATCGGCGCCGCTGCATATCCAGACGTTCGAGTTTCTCGACATCCCCGTGCCGCAGTTCGCGCATGTCGCGCCCATAGCCAAGATGGACGGCACGTCCAAGCGCAAGCTGAGCAAGCGCAAAGACCCTGAAGCCAACGTCATGTACTACTATGCAGCCGGCTACCCTGTGCAGGCCGTCAGCGAATACCTGCTCAATCTGGCGAATTCGTCGTTTTACGATTGGCGCAAGGCGAACCCTACCCAGCCGTATCAGGAATTCCCGGTCAAACTGGAAGATATGGGTGTGTCGAGTCCGCTGTTCGACATTGTTAAGCTCAACGACATCAGCAAAGATGTGATCGCCACTTACAGCGCGGAACAGGTCTACGATCTCGGCTTAGCGTGGGCGCAGCAGTACAATCCGCGCCTCGCCGGGTTGATCGCCGCTGATCCCGCTTACAGTCTCGCCGTGTTCAATCTGGAACGCACCGGGCAAGCGCCGCGCAAGGACATCGTGAATTGGTCGGATATTGAGCG
>CALKIA010000666.1 GCA_937988705.1 uncultured Chloroflexota bacterium
CATTCGCTTCCAGCTTGAGCTTGCCCGACGACGCCGAAATGGTGATGTCGCCATCTTTTTTAAGCGTGATCTTCGATCCGCCGGCGGCGATCTCGGCTCGTCCGCCGCCGCTGCCGAGAATGCTCAGAGACACTTCGCCAACCTTGATCTCGACCTTTTTGTCGGCAATCGTGATCGTCAGTTCGCTATCCGCTAGTTCCAGCTTGATCGAGGGCTTATCGCCTTCGACATCCAGCCGCAGCTTGGGGTCGCTCGCTCCGGAGGGCAGCGCCAGCACGATTTGACCGTCGGCGTGCTTGGGTGGATCCTGATCCGGGTGATACAGCCGCCCGACCATCACGGGCGCGTTGTAATCTCCATCCATGAACACGATCACCACCAGTTCGCCGACCGCCGGAATAGCCACCGCGCCCAACACGCCGGAAGCAATCGGCACGCGGGGTAAAACCAGCCCCGAATCGCGCATTTCGACCGTTGCCGCGTAATCGGGCGTCGCGCCGTCCGCCGGGTAGATCTCGGTGACCACGCCGACGCCCGCGGTTGCATGGGCGCGGGCTTCGTGCCGCGCAATCCGCGCAATGCTGTCGTAGAGGGTGCTGGTCATCGTGGTGTCCTCATTAGAATAAGCTCCCCAATGCGCCGAGCGCTGCCGCCAGTAGATCACCTAAACCACCGCCTTCGCCCGTGACCGCTTCAAAGGTCGTAAGGCCGCCGTAAGCCGGCCGCAAACGATGCGTCACCCGCGTGATGATCCACGGACCACCGGATAGGCCATCCGGCATATCCTGCACTTCAATCACCGTACCGGGGCGCAGCTGCGGTTGGACATAGCAGCGCGCGCGGACTCGTTTGCCCGCCGCCGCCGCGAACGCATCCGCCGCCGCCGAAGCCGTCGCCGCTGCTTTTGGTACACGCAGCGCGGGCGCGGCGACCCAGATCGCGTCCGTGCCGGGCGCACTCGCATCGGCGGGCAGCGGATCGACGCTCGGACGTAACGCGTCCGGCGCAGACTCGGATCCCGCTGTGCCGAAGCCGATCCGCAGCCGTTTAGCCGACGAAACGGGCAGTTCGCGCACCTCATAGTCGATGAGTTCGCGTCCCCAGCGCAGCGCGAGCTCCGGTTGTCCTTCTGGCAGCTGCATGACGAATAATTCACCAGCGCCATTAACGCCTGCCAACCCGCCGCCCCACACCGCCAGCGTGGCGATGTGTTCCG
This sequence comes from uncultured Chloroflexota bacterium, assembly GCA_937988705.1. GTDB lineage: Bacteria > Chloroflexota > Anaerolineae > Aggregatilineales > Phototrophicaceae > Flexifilum. The sequence goes on from CALKIA010000666.1 coordinate 1,217, forward strand.
CCGCCGTGCGTGACTGATGGGCGACATAGGCGGCCAGCGGCAGGTCAATATCAATCGAAGCCACTGAAGCGGAGGCATCCCCCGCCAGCGCGCGAATCACATCGGCGGCGCTGCTTTTTTCATATGTCCCGGCCGGGCGCACCCGCGCCAGTTCCGCGCCCGCATCGCCGATGGTGACTTCGGCGGTGTGCGGCGTGCGGCGCACCGAGCGCACTTTCCCCGTGAGGATCGTCGCTGCCCCGGCGCCATCCGCGTCCCCGCTGTCCAGTTCCAGCACACCGTCATCGTCGGAGGTGGCTTCGAAACGCACGCCCGCGGGCAGCGTCACCGTCACCGAATTGACGCCGGGCAGCAGCGTCAATGTCGCCGCAATCGACACTGCCTGCTCCGTATATTGGAGGTTGCCCAACGTCACCGACGCCAGCGGTTTGATGCTCACCATTGATCCTTTTTTAGCCGAACAGGTCGCCGAGTCCGCGCGCCGCATCCTTGAATTGGGAAGCGATATCGCTGATCTCGTTCGTCGTATTCGTGATCGGTTCCATGAAGTTGCCGAGCTGCAAGCCATCGAGATTCGTCAGCGCGGAGAGCGCATCGATCACGTCGAGCGCGGCATCCACCGCTCCGGCGATGTCACCCGCGAGATCCTGTAAGTCGCCGAGGAGGTCGGTGTCAAAGCCGAGATCGCCGAGGCCGAAATCGTCCAGCCCACCAAACCCGCTGATTTCGGCGGGCGGCGGCAGGGGCGGGCTTTCCGCCAGATGCAGTTCGTAACTGAAGCGATTTTGCTGTCCGGCCGCTTCCAGCGCGCGCAGCGACGTGATCACCACCTTCTGCAAATCCAGCGCAGAGCTGATATCCGCCGAAAAGGTCAATTCTGCGCCGTCAAGCGCGGCCTGTTGGAGCGATTTGAGCGCATCCGCCGCGCCATCGCCGAACAGCAGACCGTGAATACGAATCCGATGCGACAGCCGCCCCGCGTTCTGCTGGAGCTCACCTGCCAGACCCGCGATGCGCGTGGAGACAAATCCGCTGTCGTGATAGTGTTCAACCGTTTGCACAAATTCGAGCGAGAGATCGCCCAGCAGCGGTACGCTCATCGGTCAATCCCCCGCAGGTCAGCTTCCAGATCGAGCATGGCCGCCAGGGCATCCGCGACTTCCTCGCCGACCAGCGTTTCCATCTGCGCCAGTGTGGGCAGAGTCGGAGCGGCGGGCAGCTCAGGGCTCGGCGTCTGTGGCACGTCCACGATAGTCGCAGCCAGCTGCTCGGTTACGTAGCTTTCCCCGGTTGGGCTAGCGGACGTTCTCCGCTGCGAATCAGTGCGCGGCGTCCCAGTTGACGGCAGTGTGCGCACCGAACGCACCAGTTCAAGCGGGGGCGCAGTCGTCGGGATCCCTTGCGTTCGTCCCGCTGACGGCGTCGGGCTGCGGCCCTGTGACACGTTCGCTTCTGGCTGATAGCTAATGCGATTGAGCGGCCGTCGGGCGGGTTCGCTGGTTGAGGCGGATGCCCCATCGAGGTTATGGGTACTCAACAGCCGAAACTTCGGTCGGCCGGTGGCGGGCACCCTGCCCACACGCTCCATGCTGGCGGCAGTCTCCGCATCCTCATGTCCGTTGAGATCGCCGCGCAGGTTGTCGGGCGCGGCGGTGCCTGGAGTGAGGCTGTACGGAACGTCCGGTGCGCTGTCTGCGCTGTGTGATGCAAATCGACCGGGTGCTGAACGGGTGCTGTCCGCTGACCATGCTTGGTCGGCGGCGGCACTAGATTCAGCGCGGTGAGTCAGCGGCGAGCGATTCTGCGCCACCCCGACCACCGTCTGCGCCCCATCAACCTCAATTTGAGCCGCATCAGACGTCACAGCCTTCGGCACAACGCCTGCCCGTGCGATCAAGCGCTCCGCAAGTTCGCGGCGCACATCATCCAACGAGGTCGGAGTCATGTCGTCCATCAGCACAATGCGATTCCAGCCATCATCCGGCGTTTCGGCGGTCGCGCCCAATTGCAGCGCGAGTTGATCAATCGCCTCAGCGGCCGCGTCGTCGATCTCGCGCAGACTCCAGCCCGCCGCACCCGCGACGGTTAGCAGGGTGGTCGCGAACGGCGGTGCATCTGCATTCGCTCCCGCCAGTACCAGCGCGAGGATTTCCGCTACGCTGCGATCCGCCACACCGGTCTGTACGGTTGCCGCGCGCAGCACCGCCGCACACACTGCGTCCACCGTGTTCGGCGCATCCGCCATGCGCATCAGAATGCGCGCACGTTCGCCGTACGTCAGTGGACGCAGGATGAGTCCATCCTCCGCGTCGATTTGGATTTCCCCGTGCAGCCCGGCATCCCGGAACGCAATACGCGTCCCGGCAATCACCGCGAAACCCGGTTCAAAGACGACCGAAGCGACCATCATGCCTCACTATGCTTCACTGATTTCTTCACGCAGACGCACTGCCGAAAAGCTGTACAACGCTTCACCGTGACCGTTGGTTTCGATGCCGAAACTCTTGTCGGTCAGGTAACATTCGTCAAAGGTGACGGTCATCGTCTTGGTCTTGTTATCTGCGCCCGTGTGGCGCAGCGTGGCGATCACCTGAAACGGCCCGCTCAACCCGTTGAGCTTGCCACTGGTCGACGCCACGCGCAGGCGTCCTTCAACGGTCTGCCCGCCGGAGACCATGCCGACACGTTCGGTACTGCCCAGCGCGTACACGTTGCTGCGCTGCTGCTGGAAACGGTACTCGATGGCGCGCACGCCGTCGATCGCTTCCCCATCCACCATGATGCTGCTCTCACTGGCGGCAAAGAGGGTAGCCATAAATATCCTCCAGACATGAGCTAAATTGACACGCTTGTAGGGCAGTCAGCGACCGCCCGAAAAATGGTTTTACTTAGTTCTTCACGCGGATCGTCGCGTAGATGTAATCGATAGCGCGCACCGGACGAATGGCGATATCCACCCGCACAATGCCCTGCGCGAAATCCAACTGCGTCGAATACACATCCACCACAAACGCCGGATCGGTGCCATCAGTCGAAGGCACGAGCGCCCCGGCGCGTTCCATCCGCGTGAAGGTGGCGACGATTTGCTGCTTGAGCGCGACCCGCGCATCGTCGGTGTTGAGCTGGCCGATGAAGTTCTCCGAGATGGCTTTCGTCTCACGGATGGCTTGATCGGCAACGCGCGTCACCGAAATCTGATCGCCCGTCGTATCCAGCCCGCGCAGCACGACCACCCCGCGCCCGGCGCGATCCTGTACAACCAGCAGATTGGTCGTCGGGCCAAGCAAACGGTTGAGCTCACTCTCGCGATAGGTCGCCGCCGCGATGTTGAACAGCGGCACGGGTTTGAACGTTGGCGAGTCCTGCGGATTCAGCCGCCCCACCAAACCGATCACTGCGCCTTCCGCGCCCGCCGGGGAGACCAGCACGAAGCGCCGGTTGCGCACGACAGCCGCGTGATCCTTGATCGCGCCGAGGTTCTTTTGCTCGTTCGCCGTGACGGATCCGAAGGCGATACGCGGCGCGCCGTTTTCCGCCATACGCACGGCATGCGCGGCCAACTGCTGGTGAATCTGGCGCACTTCCGCGTCCGCGCGCCCCGACTCAATCGAGGCCATCACCAGATCAATCCGCGTGTCATCCGACAGCAAATCGATCGCTTCACCATACTGCGCGACCGACGGCGATACGCCACCTGTCAGCGCGGCGGGCGCGGCGGTCGGTGCGGGCAACCGCGCGGCAGCGACCAATGAATTGAGCAAGCGCACCCGCAGGAACTGACTGCGCGTCAACAGCACGTAGGGCAGGAAATTGTCGTCGTCCGGGTTCATCACCAGGTCAGTGAACTGTTCTTGCAGCCCGCCCTGAAACACGTTGACGTTGAGCCGACCGGCGGCCGCCGCGACAACTACACTCAACCCCGTCGTGCTCACACCACCCGCCGGCAAAATCTGGAAGAGCGTCTGCGCTGGCGCGCCTTCGACGGGCACATCCAAAAACGTATCGTCAGCATCGAAAGCGTACGTGTTGTCGGCGGGCTCATCGTCGCTGAAATCGGGATCGAGCGCGACGAGATAGCGCGACTGCGTGTTAATCGTATCAAAGATGTAATCGGGTTGGGTGGGGTCGACCTGCAAATCGCTGAAGGTTTCCAGCACTTGGCGTCCCCGTAGGACGCGGATGGTCGCGCGAACAATTTCGCCTGCCGCGTTCGACACACCGCGTACTTCCACGGCAAGCTGGTTGCCCCAGGCGCCATTCGAGCGAGCGCGCAGGATGAGGCAGGCAGCGCTGTCCCCGTTGCGCAGGGTCAGCGAGGCGGGTGATCCACCACTGACAGGAGAAATGACGACCTCGCTGGCGCCATTGGCGAGTGCGTGGACGACTTCCGGCATACTAACTTCCGTACCCGGACCCAGGAGTTCGCGTACTTCCGAAACCTTCGTCACCCCGATCAGACCGCCGCTCGCCGGGACACGATCAACGATCCCCGCGACACCAACGATCCCGGAGGGCGCAGGCAAAGGCGGCAGCACATCAAACCGCGCTTCTACCCGGACACCAGGAACAACTAGAGACGCCATAGTAACCCCCTAGATGGATGTATTCGGTTGTGGTGTGCAAACGCAAAATCTCCGCGAGGCTCCAGCGTGCGCTCACACAAAGAGTCGACGAAACTGCCGCTGTGAAAATTGTGAATACTGACTATATGAAGTCAGTATAGGGAAAGCGCAACGGGGCGCAACCGACTTTAGGCGGATAGTCAGTTACAGTTTACAAACTTCATAATTACGAAAGTACTATCCGCCTGGTTATTTCTTCTCTCAATCAGGGGTCAAAGCAGTGGACAAATGTGCAGCGCCTCAAAGGTCACCACACCATTCTCACAAACCAGATACAGGTGATCTCCTAACAATTGGGGACAGCGGTCGATCAGACAGCGCCGATCATCGACGCACACATCAATGATGTCGTCCTTGAGGATGATATCCAGTGTGAATGGCTGATCCAGCCCGTCGACGCACGTCAGCACCTGCTGATTCAGGGTGACCTTGCGTTCGTACGGTAGGCAGACTAGTTGATAGCCCGTCTCCAACTGACCGGAGCCGCGCAGCCACAACCCGACGGCGGCCGTCGGCGCCTGTGGGATCACGTTAACCGTAATCCGCACGTTGCGCGGTACCCCCGCGATCATCCCCGCGTCCAGCCCCTGCCGGGCAGCGATTTGCACGGTGTCACCATTGCATGCTGCGCCCGGAGTCAGCGGCGTGAACGGCAAAGCGAGCGGCGCACCCTGCGGCGGAAGCATCTCCGGCGGGAACTTTGTGCCGAGGCTGCCATCCTCGTGCTGGAAGATCTCGCGAAACACGGCATTTCCAGCGTAGACCCGCTGGCCGTCATCCTTGTCATCTTTGCGCCCATTGAGGAACGCCACGCCCAACCGCCGATCGCCCGTGAAGGCCGCGGTTTTCATCACCGCCGCCAGCGTCGAGCCGTCAAATGTGTCGATGGGCGGGCGCAGCCACGGCCCGAACGGCTGGCGCGACATGCGGTAGTGCGCCACCCCATCCAACCCGAAGACGAGGTAATACCACCCATTCCAGTGGAAGTAATCCGGGCATTCGGGAATCGACGCGTGACCGGGCTGACTGCCGGGGATCAGGAACGGTTCGACCGTTGTCCACTGCTTAAGATCGCGCGAGGTGAGGCGCAGCAGACAGCCTCCACGCCCGTGCAGTGGATAATCCTGAATCGCGGCGGTGACGAGCATATTGAATTCGCCCGTCGTTTCATCCACGAACACGAACGGGTCACGGTAATGCTGAGGTCGAAAACCCACGCCCGGCACGGCGAACGGATTCGGCAGCGTCTTCTCAAACGTGATGCCGTCACGACTGACCGCCAGACTCAGCTTTTCGGTGCGGTCGGTCAGCCGCGTCGCGTAGTACCCGTAATACGTGCCATCGTGGTAAAACATCGATCCGGTGCAGATCGAGCCTTCCCAGTCTTCCGTACACGCGATGGCCAGCGGGTGGTGCACCCAATCGACGAGGTTGTGGGTGGAAGCGTGCGCCCACTGATGCCCGCCGAGTCCGCCCTTCGCTTGATGATGGTTCTCATCCACCAGCCAATACAGGTGAAACGTGCCGTCATGAAAGAACGGCATGCAATCGCCGACGAAATAAGGATCTTCTGGTTTAAAGTACTGCACAGTCTTACGCTCCTTCAGGGGTCAATTTTCAGCTCCTAACTAGCGATATTGTCTGGAAATGAAGGGGCAGACCTGTGCACCTACGTGTGCGCCCCGACTATTTCACCAGAGAAGCAGCTGAACCAGTCTTCGACCACGGTTTCGCCTTGAGAATAGCCCCATCAGGCTACGGGTACAATGTCCACCCGAATCCGGCTGCTCACGGTACAATCTGCGGACTTACTTACCCTTTAATCCAGTTTCCCAGTTAAGGAAAGCATGGTCGATGAGAATTACTGCTTTGCGTCCGTATGTGGTCAGTACGCCCTGGCGCAACCTGACCTTCTTGTTCGTGGACACCGACGAGGGCGTGAGCGGTGTGGGCGAAGTGCGCATGCTCAACCACACCGACGCGCTTCTGGGCTATTTGCAGGAAGCCGCCAAGAACCACATCATCGGATCTGACCCGTTCAAGATCGAAGACCTTGTCCGGCGGTTGATGCTCAACGATTTCGCACGCGTCGGTCAAATCGCCATGTCCGGCATTTCGATCGTGGAGATGGCGTGCTGGGATATCGTCGGCAAAGCGCTCAACACTCCCGTCTACCAACTGCTCGGCGGCGCGGTGCGCGACCGCATCCCCGCCTATGCGAACGGCTGGTACACGGTCGAACGCCAGCCGGATCAGTTCCACGCTGCTGCCAAGAAAGTGATCGAACGCGGCTACCGCGCGCTCAAAGTCGATCCGTTCGGCGCGGGCTTCTACGAAATCGGGCGACAGGAGAAGCGGCGTTCGGTGGCGCTGGTCGAAGCGATTCGCGATGCGGTCGGCGAAGATACCGAGATCTTCATCGAGATGCATGGGCGTTTCAACCCCGTGACCGCCATCGAGATCACACAGGCGCTGCTGCCCTACCGCCCCGGTTGGGTCGAAGAACCTGTGCCGCCAGACAACCTCAAGGCGCTGCACAAAGTCGCGCAGGCTATCAGCGGGCTGGGCGTCCCGGTGGCGACGGGCGAACGCCTGCACACACTCTACGAATTCCGCGAATTAATCGAACTGCAAGCGGCGGACATTTTGCAGGCCGACCTGTCCCACTTCGGTGGGCTGCTGGCGCTCAAGAAACTGGCGGGCTGGGCAGACGCCTATTTCATGCTGATCGCGCCGCATAACGTGTGCGGTCCGGTCGCCACCGCGGCCAATCTGCACGTCGCCGCCAGCACGCCCAACTTCAAAGTGCAGGAGCACTTCAACGATTTCGCCGATGCGTGGATCAAGCAGGCGGTCAGCGGTATGCCGGAGGTCGATCCGGTCGATGGCTGCTTCCCACTGCCGTCCGGGCCGGGCTTGGGCGTCACCGTGGACGAGCAATTCCTCGCGGAACATCCACGGCAAGAAGTCTTTTTCAATTTATATCAGGATGATTGGCATTTCCGGCAGCGTGGGCAAACATCGGAGGAAGAATAAATGATGCGTGACTTTGCCGAACAAACGGTGGTCGTAACCGGAGCGGCTTCCGGCTTAGGTCAGGTGATCGTCAAGCGCTTTGTCAGCCTCAACGCCCGTGTGATCGCGGTCGATCTGGATGCGGCCCGACTGGATCAGTTGCAAACGGCGCTGGATGGAAAAATCGAACCGCTCGCGTGCGATGTGACGGATCTCGCGGCGGTGGAACGCGCATTGACGCCCATCTCCGCCGATATCCTCATCAATTCTGCCGGGATCACGGGCAAAACCAATCTCCGCAGCTATGAAGTCGATCCCGCCAACGTCGAACTCGTCTTTCGCGTCAATTTCTTCGGCTCGTATCACACCTCACGCGCGCTGCTCCCCGGCATGGTGGAGCGCGGCTACGGGCGCGTGCTGCACATCGCGTCGATCGCGGGCAAAGAGGGCAACGCCGGGATGCTCGCCTATTCCGCCTCGAAAGCCGCGGTGATCGGCATGGCCAAGGTGCAGGGGAAAGAACTGGCGGAGACGGGCGTCACGGTTAATGCCATTGCCCCCGCCGTGATCCAGACGCCGCTGGTCGACGCCATGCCGCCGGAGCAAGTGCGCTACATGACCGACAAAATCCCGATGAAGCGCACGGGCTCGCTCACCGAACTGGTCGATATGGTGCAGTTCATTGTCTCACCCCAGGCCAGCTTTACAACTGCGTTCACGTTCGATCTCACGGGCGGCCGCGCCACATATTGACCGTTTGATTGTAATCGAGTGTGTAGGGATGCCATTCATGGCGTCCGCCGATCCTAAACTGCGCGGACGCGATAAATCGCGTCCCTACGAAAACCTACTTAACCATTGGTGCTAGTTGCCAATTTGAGAGAAGATTGTCGTAGGGGCAAGGCATGCCTTGCCCCTACAGACCCCATACCATCCGTTTAGAACCACGAACTAGCACCAATAGTTACTTAAGCCAACACCACCACCGTCGCCAGCGGATCGCACTGTTCGGCGGGCAGGATGACAACTGTCTGAGCGCCGCGCTGTTCCAGCGCCAGCGCCGATCCATCCCGCAGTAACCGCGCCGAACTTAGCGTCTCCGGCACCCCCGCCAGCACCAGCTCATCGCTGATCGGGTTGAGCACATGCACATAGTGCGTCTGGCCCTTGCTCGTGCTGACGCTGCCCGCCGGCGGCGCGATGACGCCCGCACGCGTCCCGTAAATCGCTGCGCAGTTGACACGCAGCCACTCACCGACTGCGCGCAGCCGGGCCGCGTGCTGCGGCACGATCTCCCCGGCGGCGGTTGGCCCCACGTTGAGCAGAAGGTTCCCGCCGACGCTGGCGCTCCGCACCAGCAGCTCGCCTAGGCGATGCACCGACTTGGT
>CALKIA010000667.1 GCA_937988705.1 uncultured Chloroflexota bacterium
ACGCATCCAAGAAACATCAGGCGAGCAGGCCAGCCCATGCGTTTATGGTGTGTTGCCTGATACCCGGTGAACACTAAACCGATAAATGCCATCGCCAAAATCAACTCCACCAAATCGGGGAAAATCAAGGGTGGCTGGAAGAAAAACTCAGTATCAGGTAAGTGATCCAGACGGGGTTGTAGTGCGGGTTGGATATTGAGGGTCAGAGCACCGGAAAACCAGCAGGCAATAAAACTGAGCCAGACCACAGTCACACCGAGAAGCAGCATTAGGTTTTCGGGTTGGCGTAAGCGGAGCAGCATGGCGGCTATCCTCCAGTGGCGTTCACCGTTCAAGAGTCATTATAGGCACTTGCGCAATCTTTAGCGCGCACTCATCCGCTCATCAGCGTGTGGCGGGATGCTGATGCAAAAATGAGGTGATCGCATGGCCAAAATCTCCTTTCTTGTCCTACTCCTGCTGCTGATCGCGTTCCCGGTCTTCGCCCACGATCCCGCCATCGAGGAGGAGGATTGGGGTGGCTTTGACGAACCCTACCGCGTCGAGGATGCGACGATTTCCTACGCGCTCTACGGCTACCTCGACGAAGCCGATATCGACGTGTTCCAGCTTGATTTCACCGAGGCGGACAATCAACTGCGCGTCGAAGTGCTGGTGCCGGTGTGCGGCGCGCATTACGCCGCGTTCCAGCCGCAGTTCGCCGTGTTCAGCGCTAATGCGGATGCCGCCGATCTCGACCTGACGGACGCTGACTTCCCGTTCGCCGTGCCGGAAGGCTACGCGCCCGTGTACGTCGAAGCACCTGCCGCGCCGGAAGGTGAACGCGAGACGTTTGTCGAGGCCTTCGGCGGGACGGAATTCTACGAAGCGCCGCGCCTCGATCTCGATGTGCCCGCCGGTACGTATCTGATCGCCGTGTACGCGCCGGATGAAGAAACCTCGGGCGATTACACCATCGCCACGGGCTACCGCGAAGTCTTCAGCATGGGGCTCGACACGGTGACGGCGGTCGCAGCGATCCGCTCAAATAGCTGGCTGCACCGCGACTGCGCTCTCGCACCGGATGATCCACACGCGATCATCGAGCACGAACATGACCACGGGGCTTGAACGCAACCTCACCCCGTTTCGCTGGCGCTCAACCGCCCCTCTCCCGAGGGCGAGGGGCAAAACGCGTTCGCCCTTGTCCCTCTCCGCCCGGAGAGGGACGGCTTGCGCAGCAAGCAGGGTGAGGTGAGCGGTTGGGGGTGGGGTCGGTTCTACCCGTTGACGGTCACCTGATGACCGTGAACGGCGCTGTACAACCGCGGCACATCGCGCGCGATCACGCTCGATTCGCTGCGCCACGCGAACAACTGCCCCGTGCCGCCGTACTCGAATGAGACGATCCACGGCGTGGCGGCGCGACCTGCGCGCATTTCCTCCATGAACCAGTCGAACGCCTCCCAATCCGCCTCCGTGAAGCCGAGATGATCCTCTAACCGACCGTCGTCTAGCCGTGTCATGCCCGTGATGTGCACTTCGCGGATGCGTTCCAGCGGCAGAGCGCGCACATAGTCGCGCCAGTCCAGGCCGAGCGCGTCGGCGGAAATGCGGGCGTGCGACAGGTCGAACAGAAAGCCGCAGTTGGCCGCTTCGATCACCGAGCGGATGACGTCGGGCTGAGCGGCGGGGCGCAGCACCGGATATTCGTAGGTGGTCTCGTCGCCGTGATGCGGCACATTCTCGGCGATCACCTTGTCTGCGCCATAGCGCGCCACGACTTCGGCGAGTTCGCGATGCAGCGTGTCGATCACCTGCTGCGAGTCGTAGGGCTGCGGGAAATCACCGCGCATGGGCGAGAGATGCACGTTGACCAGCGGCGTCCCCGTCTCGCGCAGCAGGCGATCCACCTTGTTCCAGTCCATTGCGCTGAGTCTGCCGCGTCCAACCGTGATCGGAAAGTGGATGTAGACGGGTTTGAGCGCGCGAGCTTCGGCGATCATGTCGTCCCAGTCGGGACACTTGAAATAATCAATGGCAATCTGCCCGGTCGTGAGCAGTTCCGCCGCTTGGGGCGAATAGTTGATTGCAAACTGCATGTGTTTAACACTCCTTGTTGTGCAATCCCGTCACAGTTTACGCTCCATATACACGGATGCGCCTGACGTTTCCCCACTGATCCTCATGGCGAAACCGCTGATCTATCCGTTATAATTACAAGGTTGAAACGGTGAGAAGATCCGATGACGACTGAAGAACAAATCCGCCAGGCTGCGGCGTTGATCAAGGCGAGTGAGCGGCTGGTAGTCCTGACCGGCGCGGGCGTGAGCAAAGAGTCGGGTGTGCCGACCTTCCGCGATGCGCTGGATGGCTTGTGGTCGAAGTATGACCCGATGCGTTTGGCCACCCCGCAGGCGTTCGCCGCGACGCCCAAGCTGGTGTGGGACTTTTACGAATATCGCCGCCGCCTGATGAGCCCGGCACAGCCGAATCCGGCTCACTTGGCGCTGGCGGAACTGGAACGGCGTTTTCCGACGATGCAGATTATCACGCAGAACGTGGATGATTTGCACGAGCAGGCGGGAAGCACACGCATCATTCGCCTGCACGGCAAGATCAGCGCGAATAAATGCTCGAACGGTTGTCAGGGCGATCCGACGCCGGTGGATGTGTCCATGCTCACGTGGGATGCCGAACATGAAATCCCGCGCTGCCCGCACTGTGGTGCGTATGTACGCCCGGATGTGGTGTGGTTTGGCGAAATGCTGCCAGTCGATCAACTGGATGCGGCCAAGCTGGCCAGCGCGCGCGCCGATGTCATGCTGGTGGTGGGCACGTCCGGCACGGTGATGCCCGCGTCCGATATGCCGCACATCACGCGGCGGGTAGGCGGCAAGGTGATCGAAATTAACCCCTCCGAAAGCGAACTTACGCCCGTCACCGATCTGTGGTTAAGCGGCGCGGCGGGTGATATTCTGCCGCGTGTGCTGGCGGCGTTGGATGAAGCGTAACGAGGTGGATACAGCTTCCAGCCTCACCCCCCAACCCCCTTCCCGAGCGGAGCGGGAGGGGGTTGCCGGCGTAATCGATGTAGGGACGCGATTCAGAGGGTGTCTAAAAAGGACTTTCACGACACCCCTCACCCTGCTGGCTGCGCAAGCCGTCCCTCTCCCACGTAAACGGGGAGAGGGACAAAAGCGACTTT
>CALKIA010000668.1 GCA_937988705.1 uncultured Chloroflexota bacterium
AAGCTCACAAATGTGGTTTGCGCGGTCGTCGAAGTGACCGCCGTGCCAATGTAAAACGCGGCGACGATCAACGTCACCAACACGAGAATTGTGCCAATTCGCTTGGACATAGCTATAGTGCCCCTTTTATTCACATCAGCGATTTTGATCTTACGCTGCAATTGATATTTTAAAACTCACGAATGAGCGGATTCTAAGATAACAATTAGCTAGATGTCAGATGAGTGTAAACTCGAATTTTACATTTCCCCTCGCTATACTCTCGCGGATTAGGCAATCATGGCGGGTGGGTACGCTCTAACAAAACGTGTACACTCGTCTGATGATCACGGACGCGCCGTTGTGCGTCCCTACTACCTCCATCTAAGCAAGGGGTTCTTCCCGTTATGCCTCTCTTTGTCATCTTCATCTTCGGCGCAGTGATCATTGGCACAGGGGCGATGCTGTCGCCCGCCTTGCCCACCTCACAACCGCGCATCGGTCTGGCCGCCGCGCTCGGCCTTGGTTTAGTTATGGGTGGCTCGGTCGTCTGGTCGATGCTGTTCGGTTGGGACACGCTCGTCATCAATTACATCCTCTTCGCGCTCGTGACGAGCATCTTTTTGTTTGGCACGCTCTCCTATGGGCAGAAACGCGCCGAAAAACGCGGCGAAGAACTGCTCGACGCCGATCAGGGTTGGACGAGCGGGCGCGATCTGCTGCTGTTCCTGCTGGCGGCGCTGATCTTCGTCATCCCCGCGCTGCTGCTGCCCGTTCCGCTCGACACAGACGCGCAGGGCTTCGGCTATCTGGCGTTGATGGCGCGCCTCGGCGGCAGCTTCCAGACGCTCGCGCCCTTCCATCCGGAAGTGAGCTATCTGTATGCGCCGGGGTTATCGCTGCTGTCGGCGTATCTCTCCGGTCAACTGTTGCAGACCATGAACAATGTGCAGTTCGGCATTGGGGCAGTGTTGGCCTTCATGCTGATCTGGCTGGCGTATGATTTTGGCTCGGAACTGCAAAACAAGCGACTCGGGCGCGCCATGGCGCTGGCCATGCTGATCGGCGTGGGCACGCTGACCGCCTACATGGATTCGCACTATACGACACTGCTGGCGCTGGTCTTCGCCTTCGCTTTCCTGATCTTCGTCCTGCGTTACCTCAAATACCACTACACGGTCGATGCAATCTTCGGCGGGTTGATGCTCGGCTCGGTCGTGCTCAGTCACCCGGATACGACGATCATCCTCGGCCTCGGCTTCATCCCGTGGCTGGCGACCATGTGGTTTGGCAACCCGCGCCCCACGCTGCGCGCCTGGTTGGTAATCGCCATCGCCCTGCCGCTGATCGCGCTGATCGCCGTGCTGCCGTGGCTCAATACCGTGCTGCCCCTGCTGGGCGCGGAGATCGTCTCACCCTTCGAGCGCGACCCGGCGCACTGGACGGTGATGATCGTCTATCACGGCGTCATCATCGTGCCGATCGCGCTGCTGGGCGCGGTGATCGGTATCCGCCAGCGCAGCACCGCGGCCTTCCTCGCGGTCGGCTGGCTGCTGCTCGCGCTCGACTTCTCGACCACCGGGGTCATTCCGACGCTGCTCGGCGGGCTGCTCGCGCCCGTGCTGCGCTACGATTACCCGTTCAGCATCGCGTGGCACGCGCCGATCATTCCCTACACGATTCTTGGCGGCATCGCGCTGCTCTGGCTGTGGGATCGCTTCGGCGAAGCCCGCTTCGGCGCGGCGCTGCATCGGGTCGCACCCATCGCCCTGGCGGCGGCCTGCGGCGTGCTGGTGCTCGGTGGCGTGATCACGCCGCAGTTGGCCGAGATCAGCAAGGATCAGATCAACTTCTTCGGCGCGTTCTCCTCGCAGGCCGATGTCGCCGCCATGGATTGGCTGCGCATTAACACGCCCGAAGACGCCATTGTGCTCAATCACCCCGCGCCGCATGAAGCGGATTGGGCGCCGGTGATCGCGGAACGCAATACGATCTATTTCCGCCCGCAGCCCTTCTTTCAGGGCATGGAGGCGGTCGTCGCGGAGCAGGAACGTCTGCGCGCCTTCTGGGACAACCCTGCCGACCCGGCCAACGCCGATCTGCTGCAAGCCGCGGGCGTGGACTATGTGATCGTCCCGCAGATTGTGACCAACCCGAACAGCATCGAGACGATGTACCGCTGGCGCGCGCCCTTCACCGCCGAATTCCCGATGCAGTCGGCAGTCGCCGACGCGCCGTATCTGGAACTCGTGTATGATCAGGACGGTGCACAGGTCTACCAAGTCGTTGAGAGTAGTCAGTAGGCAGCCAAACTAAACCGCGCCCCCCGCCTCTTCTCCTAGAAGCTGATGGGGCGACAGTACCACCAGACAGAATCGATGTAGGGGCGAGGCTTGCCTCGCCCACCATAACGGGCGGGACAAGTCCCGCCCCTACAAAGAATGTTTTGGATATCAAGTGTCGCCCCCTGAGCCCCTCTCCTAGAGGGGATTGAGGGATGAGGTGCGGCGGTTAACTGTGAAATTTGGAGTTGTATGGCAGATTACCGTGATGACGACGCCCAGTATAAAGACTGGCTCGATAAGCGTCCCCCCGAAGACGAAGACGAGAGTGTCCCCGCCTCGGTGACCTTCATGGAGATGATGCGCCGCGCGGCGGCGCGGCAGGCGCGGGCGAATGCTCCCGTGCCGCGCGTCGAACCCACGCCCGACCCGAACGATCCTCCACTCGTTTCAGCCGATCCGGTCGAGGCGGCGTCCGCGCAAGCGGAGTCCGCGCAAGCGGCGTCCGCGCCGCCGACCGCGCCCGCCCATGCCGGTAACGGTGGCCCGGGTACGCCGGGTATAGGGGGTGGCAAAAGTGGCGGCGGAGCGCAACCGCCCCCCCGCCGCTCGCAGCGCAGCGAGAAACGCGTGCGCCGCACGCTCGGCATGGTCGGCGGTTTTCTGCGCTCGATCATCGTCGTGGTGGTGGCCGCCGGGTTGATGGCAACGATCTTCACCTGGTGGACGCCGAGCGGCTTCATCGCTGACGGGGTGCGCGCCGAACTGAGCATCGCCATGGCGACGCAAAGCGTGCCGACCGTCATGCCGACCAGCCAACCCACGCCCAACTGGGCAAAGCGCGTGGGCGTGGTCTCCGGTCACCGCGGCCCGGAAGACGATCCCGGCGCGGTCTGTCCCGATGGGCTGACCGAAGCCGAAATCAACTTCGCGGTGGCGCAGCGGGTGGTCGATTCGCTGCGCGGTCTAGGCTACACCGTCGATCTGTTGGATGAATTCGATCCGCGCCTGCAAAATTATCAGGCGGCAGCGCTCGTTTCGATCCATGCGAACACCTGCCAGTCGTGGGGCATCGAAACGGTCTCCGGCTACCTGATCGCGGCGGCGGCGGCGCGCATTTCGGCGCGCGGCAACGACGATGCGTTGGTGGAATGCATCGCCGGGACGTATGCCGCGACGACGCAGCTCCAGCGGCGCACGGGCGTCACCATCGACATGACCGATTACCACTCGTTCCGCGAAATTCACCCGCTCACGCCCGCCGCAATCCTCGAACTGGGGTTCATGCTGGCGGATCGGGATATTCTGGTTAATCGTCAGGAAGACATGGCGCGCGGCATCACCGACGGCGTGCTCTGCTTCCTCAACCCGACGACATGAGCGGCATTACCTGAATGTGGGAGAGCCGGGCTAACAGAGTAGGTTATTAATTGTAGTGACGAGACATAAGGGTGTTTAAGAAACCATTTGAATATTCGCAAGGGCAAGGCATGCCTTGCCCCTACAAAAGCGAAAAAAAGGTGTTTTTCAAATGGTCTCTAAAAACCCCTCCCCCACGCAAGCGGGGACAGAGGAGGCATAACGAGGGAGGTTGTCTCCCCTGCCTGAATTCGAGGAGGGGTCTGCGTTTTGGGTGCAACATCGTTAGCGTTCTTGAGAGTGGAGTGAACTCTGATGGCCAAAGAAATCGTGATGTATTTGCGCACGTCGCCGTGCCCGTTTGTGACCACGGCCAAGCGCGTCCTCAACGACCATGCGCTGGATTACCGCGAAGTGTTCATCGACAAGGATGACAGCGCCCGCCAGCGCGTGCTGGATTGGACAGGTTTCCTCTCCGTGCCGACGATCATTGTCGCTGAAGCGGGTGAAATTCTGCCGCCCGAGACGCCCGCGCCGCTGCCCAAAGGCGCGAGCCCGCGTGGTATTGACCGCGGCGATATGATCACCGAGCCGAGCTTTCAGGAGCTGTCAACGTGGCTGCACAAACACGGCTTTATCTCCGCCGAGGCGCTCAACGGCGCGTAGTTTGAGCGATCAAGCAGGGCAAAATCCGCCATACTCAAGTAGGGGGCGCTCTGTTATAATCGCGCCATCGCTTGGAGAGGTCGCATAGTGGTTTAGTGCGCACGCTTGGAAAGCGTGTAAGGGTCACACCTTCGCGGGTTCGAATCCCGCCCTCTCCGCTTTACACGCCGCGCACAGGCGTGTTTTTATTTCTGCCCGTGCGGGAAAAGATTATTGTCGGGTTAGCCCTCGGGCTGGTACTTACATCTGCGGTTATGCACGCCAGTTGGAACTTTCTGGCCAAGCGGGTGGGCGGCGGCATGTCCTCCATCTGGCTGTTCAGCACCCTCGCCTCGCTCCTCTACTTGCCTGTCGTCGCCGTCATCATCGTCACCCAACAGCCGATCTTCGCGCCGGATGCGCTGCTGGCCTTCACCGGGTCGGTGCTGCTGCACATTGCCTACTATTTCCTGCTGCAGCGCGGTTACAGCACAGGCGGACTGTCCCTGGTCTACCCGCTGGCGCGGGGTTCTGGCCCGGCGCTCTCCGTCATCGGCGCGATCCTCTTGCTGAACGAAAGCCCGAGCGCTGCACAGTTCGGCGGGGCGCTGCTGGTCAGCGTCGGCGTGCTGATCCTGACGGGCAATCCGTTCACGCTGTTCCAGCACGACAATCGCGCCGCCATCGGCTATGCACTGCTGTGCGGGCTGTCGATTGCGGCCTATACCCTCTGGGATAAAGTCGCCGTGAGTTCGGTCATGTTGTCGCCTATCCTGCTGACATGGGGCGGCAACGTCGCGCAGATGTTCCTGCTGGCGCCCGCCGCCGCGAAGAGCTGGGGCACAGTCAAGCACGCGTGGCGTGAGCACCGGGTGGCCGTCATCAGCATTTCGCTGCTCGATTCGCTGTCCTACATCCTGTTCCTGATCGCGCTGACGTTCAGCGCGGTGAGCGTGCTCGCGCCGCTGCGCCAGACCAGCATCCTGATCGGTGCGCTGCTCGGCATTCGCTTCCTGCACGAAGAGGTCTCGCAGCGGCGGTTCATTGCCATCGGCATCATGCTCCTCGGCTTGATGGCGCTGGCGCTGGGGTGATATCGCTTGATCTCCTGCTCGGAGGCGGATTTAATCCACAATTCAAAGTGCAAGTTCAATGGAGAGTGGCTGATGCGTATTCCTGTGACAACACCTCAGACGGCGGAATTGTTCCCCCGCATGCGCGCAGAACTGCTGCGCGTGCTGCAGAGCCTGCGCGACGACGAATGGAACGCGCCGACCGCGTGCGCAGGCTGGTCGGTGCGCGATGTGGCGCTGCATGTCTTAGGTGATGACGTGGGTTTGCTCTCCGGCCTGCGGGATGCCGATAGCCCGCGTGGCGATTTCAGCACGTTTGCCGATCTCGTCAGCTTCATCAATGCGCGGAATGGCGTGTGGGTCGAGGCGACAAGGCGCATGAGTCGCACGGTGCTGCTGGCCCTGCTCGATTTTCTCGGCGCACAGTGGGCAGAGTATGCCGCATCCGTCGATCCGGCGGCGCCCGCTGGCCCCATCGGTTGGACGGGTAACGAGCACGATCCCATGGGCCTGCACCTCGCGCGTGAACTCACCGAGTACTGGATGCATCATCAGCACATTTGCGAGGCGGTCGGCGTGACCAGCCTCAAAGACGCGCAGTTTCTACAGGCTGTGTTGGGCACTTTCATTCACTGTCTGCCGCGGACATACGCGGCGGTCGCCGCGCCGGAAGCGGCGCTCGTCAAGGTGGTGATCACGGGGGCGGGTGGTGGCGCATGGCACCTCGTCCGCGAAGCCGAACGCTGGCGGTTGTACGCCGAGACAGACCTGACGCCCGCCAGCAGCGTCACGCTGGATGCCGATACGGCGTGGCGATTATTCACCAAAGGCCTCGATCCGGTGGAGATCGCCGCGCGGCTGCAGGTCGACGGCGATCAGCGTTTAGGGCGCGTCATGGAGACGGCTGTCGCCATCATCGCGTGATCACGGTTTGCGCGAGTCGCCTAACGCGACCGCGCCCGTTTGCCCGTTGACCACCGCCGCGCGGATTTCCCCGTCACGCTCGTACAGTGTGGCGATCCACACCGGGACGAGCAGCAGCGTGAAGGTCATTTGCAGCACATTGGCGTACACCTTCACATCGAGCGATTGGCCGCTGCCGCCGCGTTCGTAGCGCTCGCGCATCGTCTGCGTGATGTGGCTGCGCGCGGTCAGCGAAGCGGCGTCGAAATCCACATCGTAGAGCGCCGCGGGCGTTCGCGCCAACAGCTTGGGATCGTAGGCTTGCGCCGGGCTCAGGTCGTACTCGCTGATCTGTTTCAGAATCGGCGGCTGTTTCATGCCAAAGATGGGCACGCCGACCATGCCATCCTGAAACTGAATGTTCTCGTAGGGTTTGAACGTACGCACCTGATCACGGCTGTTGGGCAAGCGCAGATTGGTGGTGGTCTGCGAGACGTTCACCAGCGCGTCGAACACCCACAGCGGCACGAACAATCCTTCGATCACAGCGCGGGCGACGCGGTTATCGTCCAACAAGCCCGCCATGCGCTGATCCAGCTTGTTGAGCCGTTCGCGAATCGCCAGCTTGGCCTGCTCTTCGTTCACCGTGAAGGGCAGCAGTGTATCCGGTTTTTCGACCGTTTTGAGCGCGTCGCTTTCGATGACGGCGTTCGCCCCGCAGAAGGGGCACACCTGCGATAAGCGCCCGGCCGGGATCGTGCGTTCCGTGCCACACTGCTGACAGTGGAGCAGACGCTCCCCGATCACCCACTGGACGGCCTGCGCCCGCCGTTTGAGCAGCGCCACGCCGAGCGTCGTCCCACCTTCGCGGTCGCTGCGCTTGGCCAGCGGCGCAAGATAGCCGCAGAACTTGCACACCACGCGCCCGCTCGCCTCATCGACCGTCAAACCGCCACCGCACACCGGGCAGATCAGCGTTTGGGTCACCGCTCTGACCGCCCCATCGGCGTGAACGCGTTTCGGATCTGCCGCCTGCATCGACAGTTCGGCTTCTTCAGGCGTCATGTCCCCGTTGAGCACCATGAGCAGGCGCAGCGCCTCAATGTGACCGGGATCACGCGCCAGCACATCATCGAGATAGTGATGCTTCTGCGTGTCATCGTCGCAGAGCTTGGCCAGCCACAAATACGCGTCAATGAAATCGGGCTGCAAATCGGCCGCCTGTTTCAGCGTCTCGATCGCGTGGGGCTTGTCGCCCTGCCACAGATAATAGTGGGCCGTCTCGAACACCGACTTGGTGCGCGCTTCCAGACTACCCCGGTAGGTGATGGTGACGGAGGGGGGAGCGCCTTTCGCCTTCATGCGCGTTTGCGCTTCTTCCAGCGTTTCGGGGACGCGATGCTGATTGGGGCACACCCAGAAGCCGGATTGAGTATCGAGGCGCATAGGCTGTTGGCAGCGTGGACAGGATTTTTCGAGCATGGCAGCAGATCCTTCGGCGGTCAGCGATTCACAGTTCCACGTGAGCTATGGCTAAGTCTCTTTCGTCTGTATCCCTTCCGAATTCGAGGAGGGAAGCCAGATTCTCCCTGCTTGCGTGGGAGAGGGAGGACAGGGGGTGAGGGGTGTACGAACACGTTCAATCCAGCATGCGCTCAGCCCATTCATATCTCACATATTTTTAGTATAGGTGGGGATGCCGCGCCGACGCCCTCAAGATATTGGGGGATCTGCATTGTCAAATGCGCCCGTGTACTAGATACTAGGACTATTCCTATAATGAAAGGTTTAATTAACTGATGGCGACGACCGTCCAATTCGATTTTTCGGTTTTCCCCACCTTAACGACTGCGCGCCTGGTGCTGCGGGAAGTCGAGCCGACCGACGCCCCCGCTGTGTTTGCTTTGCGCAGCGATCCGGAAGTGCAGAAGTACAATGGCACGCCCATGCAGAGCAGCGCCGAGGCGGAACAGCTCATCACGGACCTGCGCACGGTGATTTTTCCCAACAAATATGGCATTCAGTGGGCGGTGACACCGCCCGGCAGCGATCAGGTGATCGGCCTGTTCGGGCTGAACTACTGGAATCAGCAGCACCGCCGGATTGAGTTGGGCTACGACATCGCCCAAGCGTATTGGGGACAGGGCCTCGCAGTCGAGGGATTGCAAGCGATTCTCAAGTGGGGCTTTGAGCAGCTGAACCTGAATCGGGTTGAGGCCTACACGATCGCGGACAATCTCCGGTCGGTGCGCGTGCTCACCAAACTCGGATTTACGCTGGAAGGTACACGCCGCCAATACTCGCTGGAGGACGACGGCGCGTTTCACGGCAGCAGCATCTACGGGTTGCTGCGCGAAGAGTATTTCAAGTAGGGACGCGATTTAAGGACAGACGAATTAATCTTTTTGGATGTTTGAGGCAACGGACAAGGCAGGCCTCGTCCCTACGAAAACGGTTCTTGTAGGGACGCGGTCGGCCTCGTCCTTGAATTTCAGCGATCTATCGAGAGGACGAGACATGTCTCGTCCCTACAAGTAAATACCTACCCCTGTTAGAAGGGCAGGCTCTGCACTGTCCGTTCTCGGAGGACAAGGCAGGCCTTGTCCCTACGAAAACGGTTCTTGTGGGGACGCGGCAGGCCCCGTCCCGACAGATTTGTCGGTCTGACTTGGGGCGTATGCAACGGAACTGCGGATAAACCATAAATACGTTCCTTGCAAAAAGACGTCGATAAATTTACACGTTTAATGAATTGTTTTTTAATACTATAGGGGGATGTCATGTTATTCTGAGAATAGATCAGCGCAACTTCAGGAGTTATTCATGGCGGGCAGCTCTTCAAAAAATTTCCGGGCAATTCTTTTGCAGCAGCGCGCCGACCAATTGCGCCTTCGCGTCCGTAACAGTGACGCCATCGATTTTGAACTAGACGCGCTGCTGATTCAGCAGTATCGGGCACAGGCGCGTGAACTGGGCGACCGGGATCTCGAACTGCACATTATCGGCATCGAAGCGCAGCTGCATCTGGTCACTGGCCGCACTGAAGACGGCCTGAGCATTCTGAATGAAGGCATTGGATTTGCGCTCGCGTGGGAACTGCGCGAACGCTGGGTCGATTTCAAAACGGCGCTGGCACGAGCTTACTCCGATCAGGGGGATTATGCTGCGGCGCAAGACATTGACGCCGAACTGCGCTCCGTTCTGATGGAGTCCGTCGCCGCGTCGTAAACTGCCCCGCCGCGAAGCAAAAAGGGCGCACAGCTGCGCCCTTTTTTCATGTTTGAAACTTGATGTTACTGCGCGGCGAGGAACGCCTCGACCTGCGCGCGCGTGGGCAGTGACGGAATTGCGCCTTTGCCCGTCGTGGTGATGGCGCCGACCGCATTGGCAAAGCGTCCGATCTGCGCTAACGAGTCGGCATCCAGCGGGAAGCCCTGTTCGAGCAGCCCCACCAGCAAGCCCGCGACAAAGCCATCGCCCGCGCCCGTCGTATCGACGGCCGTCACGCTGAAGCCCGGCACATCGACGCGCACGCTCGCGCGGGTAAACAGGCTGACGCCCGCCGCGCCGCGGGTGACGGCGATCAAGCGCATGCCGTCGCGCCACAGCGGATCGACTACATGACCGCCGGTCAGGAATTCGAGTTCTTCTTCGCTCACCTTGACCAGCTGCGCGCCATCCAGCCCGGCGATCAAGCCGGCGCGGGCGGTGTCCGCATCCGGCCACAGCGACATACGCAAATTCGGATCGTAGGAGATGAAGGCGCCGTTCTTCTGCGCGTGCCGAATGGCTGCCAGCGTAGCGGAGCGACTCGGTTCGCCAATCATGGTGATCGAGCCATAGTGGAAGACTTTCACCGTATCGATCACACTGTAGACGACATCGGCGGGCGTCATGAGCATATCCGCACTCGGATTGCGGTAGAACATAAACGAGCGTTCGCCATCGGCGCGCAGCGAGACGAAGGCCAGCGCCGTCCGGGCCGCCGCCGAGAAGGTCATACCGCTGGTATTCACGCCCTCCGCGCGCAGCACCTCTTCGAGGAAATGCCCGAACGGATCATCGCCGACCTGACCGAGAAACGCACTCGGTTGGCCGAGTTTCGCCACACCGACCGCCACATTCGCGGGCGCGCCGCCGGGAGCTTTCACAAACCCGGACGCCTCACCCACCGTCACCCCACTTTCCAGAGCGACGAAATCAATCAAGAGTTCTCCAAAGGATGCGACGCTCATGGGGGAAATCCTATTTGGGCAGCACCACAGATAAGGTAACGAGAACGACGACCAGACCGGCGGCGAGCACGCCCATGCTGCGTAAATCAGTCAGCACATGACTATATTGTTCACGGAGTTCACCTTCTGTCACCGTTTTGGTCGGGTTGCGCAGCGCTTCGGTGATCAGGTCGGCGTGTAAGTCGTTTTCGCCCCGTGAACGCCGTTCCACGCTGCGGCGACGGGGAACATCACCACCGTCCCGTTCTTCCTGAACTTCCTGCTGAATGCGGCGGCGCGCCGAAGAGACGGTCTTGTAGGGATTGGTGTAGGCGGTACGCATTTTGGCGGCGCGCTCACGATCGGCACGCGATTTATTCGATTTGTTGGTCACTGGCGAACTCCTTGCCTGATAGCGCCGTCTATTCTAGCTGATTCGATCGGCAAATACGACGATGCGCTGGGTGTTGACTTGATAGGGGTAGCATGAGATCAGGGTGGCGGTTGCGCCCTGCCGATTTTCCAGCACACTCACATCATTGGGATCGACGATGCGCGTTTCGGTGATGCGATAGGTGTAGATGCGCGTCTCGGTTTGCACGGTGAACTCGTCGCCGACTTGCAACTCGTCCAAGTGCCGGAATAACTGCCCGTAGATGTCATTGTGCGCGGCGAAGACTACGTTTCCGGTATCCTCGCCCGGGCTGATGCCGTTGGGAACCTGGCCGACGCCCTGTTTGAGCGCTTCCAGGTCGACGCCCTGCACAACCGTCCCGTTGATGTCGATCTGCGGGATGACAATGCTCAGCGCCGTCTCGCTGGTGCGCGGCGGGCGACTGATGGGCGGCTGTACCCACTGGCTTTCGACCAGCGGCACGAGGTGTGAAGGGACTTCGCTGTAATTGAACTGGGGAACGCCATTCACGAAGATGTGACCGCCGGGCAGGACGACATTCTCGAGGCGCACGGTGGGCGTCGGCGCGATGGTCGGAATCGTCAGCCGCCGCTGTTCTTCGGCCAACTGCTGCGCCGAGGCGGTTTCCCGTTCCAGCGTCTGAATCGCGCCAAACAGGTTGAGCGCCACCAGCACAATGCCGAAGACCGCCGCGACTTCGACCACCACGAGCAGACGATCCATCCACAGGCGTTGTTTGCGTTTGCTGCGCGGCTTGCGGGCGGGGGCGGGTTCGCCATCATCAAAAGCGGGGGCGGCCGGCACTTCTGGGCGCGGTTCGATTACCCGCGGCGTATGTGATTCAGGTGGCGCGGTCTGGAGGGGCACGGTCGGCTGCGCGTATACCGGATCAAGATCAGTAGCGGGTGCTGGCGGGGCATCCGGGGTGAAACTGCCCTGCGTGAGCGCGGCCAGGGCCGCCTCGACCGGATCGTATTGCTGGGGAGCGGTTTCCAGAGACTGAGGAATCGGATCGGCGGCGGCTTCCGGCTCGACCATGCGGCCTTCGCGCTGCATGCGCGACAGGCGTTTCTGGCGTTCCTCGCGCTTTTTGATCGCGAGAATGCGTTCCAGTTCTTCGATACTCAGCTCATCGACGGGGCGTTTATCGCGCATATTTCGAGACGACCGCGAACACTTCGCGTTCAAAGAACCAGCGGAACGGCGGGGTTTTGAAGAGCGCCCCGCGCAGCGAGTCGATCACGGCATTTTCGCCGCCATGCTGCGGCGGGCTTTCGAGCCACACCTTGCCGCGGAAACCGTTGCGGCGCAGCGTGCGCCCCAAACTTACCATCGACTGTTCGTTGACATGCACATGTTCGTTGACCGACACGAGGAAATTGCGCGGGTTTTTGGGATAATTCGCGCCGTGCCCCATGAGTGTCCGCACGAAGCGCACGACCGGGTAAGCGTAACGGTCGTACCAGATGTTCGGCGCGGTATGCACGATGAATTTGCCCTCGGGCTTGAGGACGCGATGCACTTCCGCCAGCGCGGCATCAAGTTCCCACGGGTGCAAATGCTCCACCACATCAAACATGAGGACGCGGTCAAAGCTGGCCGTCGCAAAAGGGAGATTCTTCGCATCTGCGAGGTAGACCGCCGTTTTGCCGGGGGTCACACCGTTGAGCGGTTCGATCACCTGCTTGGACATGTTGACGGCAACTTCGGCATAGTCGATGCCGTACGCATCCGCGCCGAGCTGCGCGGCATGGCGCAGAATTTCGCCACGGCCACAGCCGACATCGAGGATGTGCATCCCCGGTCGGACTTCGGCCAATGAGAAGGCCGAGGCGAGCCGGCGCGAGAGCTGTTCGCCTTCGCTGGTGTTGAATTCGTCGTAGCCTTCGCAGGCGGTACGGAAATATTCTTCAGTATAGAGAGTTGATGAAACGGGCGCTTTTTGCTTGTCCAACGTGCGTGATCGATTCCTAATGGCATGACTTTCTTGCGATTATAGCCGACGCCCGTTCACGCGCCAATTGTCGAATTGGACTACTCGCTCAACGCGGGCGCAGTACAAAAACCCCCCAGTTCAAATAGCGAGTGCCATACGCCAGATGGCCACGCCGCTGATTCTCCAGGAATTGACGGCCTTCGGCATGATCGGGATCGTCAGGGTTAGCGCGCAGCCACGCATCGAGCGTCCACCACTGCGGCGCGTAGTAACGTTCCCAGCTTTCCTGATCAGACAGCACCATTTCGACCAGTTCCAGCCCCGCCGCTGCGAAGCGATCCGCCGTGCCGATCAGCGTCGCAAAGTCGTCGGCGCCAACGCCAAGCGTCGCACACGCCTCCGGCGGGGGCGGCTCCAGCCAATACGGCTCGCCGACCAGCAGCAGACCCTCCGGTTTCAAAGCCTTACGCATCAACTCCAGCGTGCCCATTAGTCCCCCGCCGATCCACGTCGCGCCGATGCAGCTGACCACGTCGAAAGCGTGGGCTTCAGCCGCGTAGGTGCCAGCATCACCCTGCAGAATGGTGACCCGGTCGGCGACGCCCAGTTCGAGCGCCCGCGCCTGCGCCGCCGCGGTGAACACATGACTGAGATCGACGCCCACCGCGGAGATCCCCCAGTGCTGCGACCAACGGCAGATCATCTCGGCTTTGCCACAGGCAAGATCCAGCAAGCGGTGAGCGGGAGTCAATTGGCAGAGTTCGCCGAGCAGTAGCAGACGTGCTTCGGACAGTGGATTGAGGATGCGGTGTGTTCCTTCGGCAATTTCATGAAAACGCAGTGACATGAGCGTTCCTTTGTGACCTGTTATGAGCCCGCATTATAGCACGCTAGCGCCGGAGAGTCGGGGTGGCCCGTCATGGGAATGAGGTGATACTTGACAGGTTCGGCTGTGTAACAGGCAAACAAAAACCTCACCGGGGGGGAGGTGAGGTTCTCGTCTGCGCAGCGCGAGCGCTGCGGTAGAGCTTAGGTTAGGAAATTACGCCTGAGCGGCGGGCGCGGCTTCCGGAACCAGGATGGCTTCGACGTCCAGA
>CALKIA010000669.1 GCA_937988705.1 uncultured Chloroflexota bacterium
TCAGATACGCGTTGGCGTGCATGGGCGTGCCATTCCAACTGCTGAACGACACCATAATCGTGAGCGCGCCGTTGTTGACCGCTTCCACGTAGGGCGGCAGGAACAATTCGCGCAGGGTGGCTTCATCCATCTGGGTGTCACCGCGATCCAGGTTGTTGGGGCCAAAGCTCGATGTTCCCCACGCTGTCCCACCGTCGCCGAGGTAGTGTTTGGGCGTTGCCAGCACCAGCAGCGGATCGCCTTGCAGACCGCGCATGAAGGCTGTCCCCAGCTCCGTCACGAGCGCGGTATTTTCGCCAAAGGCTTCGTAAGTGCGTCCCCAGCGGACATCCTGCACTACAGCGATGACAGGCGCGTAGTTCCAGTAAATGCCCGTCGCCATCATCTCGCTGGCCGTTGCCGCGCCGATTTGTTCGACGAGCGCGGCATCGCGCGTTGCGCCTAAGCCGATGTTGTGCGGGAAAATCGTCGCGCCGCGCACGTTATTGTGCCCGTGAACCGCATCCACGCCATAGATGATCGGAATACCGAGCCGCGTGTCGAGCGCCGCTTCCTGAAAAGCGCTGACCATGCCGAGCCACGCTGCTGGCGTGTTCTGCGCTGGATAGCCGCCGCCGCCGCTCAGCACGCCGCCGATGAAGTAGTCAAATACGACTTGTGGACTGAGGCTGTTCTTTTCGACCAGCGTCATCTGCCCGATTTTTTCTTCAAGAGTCATGCGCGCCAGTAGATCTTCGACGCGTGCCTCAACGGGCTGCGTTGGATCGCGGTATATCTCGTCCTGTGCGGCGAGTGGGGCATTGAATAAGAAGACGAGGGTAAAAAGATTGAGGAGAAGAACAAAGAGACGCACCTGCGTTTTCATACGTCAAGTCCTTGTGATAGGAGGAATATTTGCACAAGGGAGTTTCCGCTTGGGAACGCTCCCAATTTATAGATCTAGCTTACCACGTCTTGACATTTTATTGAACGAAAAGTCGGCCTCGTTGCGGCCATTTCGATTTTGGTGAATCTGTATTTATGCAAAATGCCTATATCAGTTTTCATCTTTCACTGGCGAAAAACCCCCATTAGTGATTATTCACCAACTCAGTACCATTTTCGGAGGGGTATTTCTGGTTGTGAAATCAACAATTAATCAAAAGTGACAACAAGTTTCTGCAAAACGTTATTCACTTTTAGCTAAAGACGCATTTCACAAATCCAGTACACTGCCCCACATCGAACCAAGCTTCCATCTTTCTTTCGGGGGACTAACTCATGAACAGACGTAATCGTCGGCTAGTTTACAAGCTGCTTTCAATTTTGATCGCCTCAATTGCATTGGCGATGTTTGGTCTACCTGCGCACGCACAAGAGGCGGCGCCCGCTACCCAAGCAGCCGTAGACACCACGTGGGTCTTGCTGACGGGCTTCCTCGTCTTCTTCATGCAGACGGGCTTCTCCATGTTGGAAACCGGGTTGATCCGTCAGACGAGCGCCGTGAATGCGCTGCTCGAAAACTTCATCGATGCGGGCGTTACGGCGGTCGCGTTCTGGGCGGTGGGTTTTGGTATCGCCTTCGGCACGAGTTCGGGTGGTTTATTTGGAACTGACAATTTCTTCCTCAGTGGCGCGATGTCTATTGTGGATGGCACTGTCACCTACGCCAAATTCGGCGCGTACCCGAACCTCGATGTATTCACCTTCTTCTTCTTCCAGTTTGCGTTTGCGGCCACTGCCAGCACGATTACGACCGGCGCGATGGCTGAACGGACGGACTTCGTCGGCGATATCATCTACAGCGCCATCATGGGCGGCATCAGCTACCCGATCATTGTGCACTGGGTATGGGGCGGCGGTTGGCTGGCGCAGCAGGGTTTCCTCGATTTCGCGGGCAGCACGGTTGTTCATACGGTTGGTGGCGTGACCGCGATTGTCGGTGCTTATATGCTCGGGCCGCGTGCCTTCCGAGTCAAAGATGGTAAGTGGCAGCCCCTCCCTCCGGCACATAACCTCGGTCTGGCGGCGCTCGGCACGATGATTTTGTGGGTTGGTTGGTACGGCTTCAATCCCGGTTCGACACTCGGCGTTGGCAATACTGGTTTGATCGGTCTGGTCACGCTCAACACGACGCTCGGCGCGGCGGGCGGTTTGCTGGCGACGTTGTTCTTTCAGTACTTACGCTCGAAGAAATGGGATCTCGTCTATACCTTGAACGGATCACTTGCCGGGTTGGTCGGTATTACGGCAGGCTGCGCCTTTGTCGCCCCCGGTTCCGCGCTGCTTATCGGTTTGGTGGCTGGTATTCTGGTTGTCCTCGCAGCTGATTTCATCGAGCGCCTGCGGATTGATGACCCAGTCGGTGCTTTCGCTGTCCACGCTGCCTGCGGTATCTGGGGCACGCTGGCGGTCGGTTTGTTTGGCTTGGCCGGGCTCACTTATGCTCCGGCAGGCGTTGATCCGGCGACCCGTGTCGGTTTGCTGGTGGGCGGTGGTGTTGATCTGCTGGTTGTCCAGATTATCGGTTCGCTGGCAACGATTGCCTTTACCGGCGTGTTCGCCGTGCTGATGTTCGGCGCGTTGAAGATGATCGGCCGCCTGCGTGTCAGCAATAAGGTTGATGATGTTAACGTGTTCATTGACGACTTTGAACATGGCGCATCGATTTGGCCGGATGTTCGCGAAGCGGAAGAAGCCCTCGGCATCGATCCGCAGCACAAGGCTAAAGCTCCGGCAGTGGGTGACTAGTTCGATTGGGCACGGCTCTCCCAGTCCGGGAGAACCGTGCGCGACTTTGCATGCATAGGTTGGGGGCGCACAGAGTGGTGCGCCCGTTCGCTTTCTGGCAGTTGCTGCTCCATGCTGCCCCTACCGACAAACAAAGGGTTATGCACTTGAAACTGGTATCTAGCACCACCACAACCCCTGAAACAGGCACTCACGTCGCCAAACTCCCATTCGCATGGATCGTCTCCCTACTTACGGCGCTGGTGTTCATCTATCTGCTGTCCTCCTTGCCGACTGTCACCGAAGTCGGCGCGCTGCAAGTGAGCCTTCCGTGGGTTCCGGCACTTGGCCTAAGTCTCTCGCTCTATGTCGACGGGCTGGCGCTGATGTTCGCGCTCATTGTCGTGGGCGTGGGTGCGGTCGTAGCCCTGTACGCGGGGTACTACTTTGACAATTCGCGCGAACTCAACTGTTTTTACGGTCAGCTGTTCGCGTTCATGGCCTCCATGTTGGCGCTGGTCGTCGCGGGCAACGTGTTCACGCTGTTCATCGCCTGGGAATTGACGAGTGTCATCTCATTCCTGCTGATCAGCTTTCACGGCGATCATTCCGAAGCCGCGCGCACTGGGGCGCTGCGTGCGCTGATCATCACCGCGGGCGGCGGTTTGGCGCTGCTTGTTGGTTTGTCGCTCATGAGTGCGGCCGCGGGTACGACTGAAATCAGCCAGATTCTGAGTGGCGCGGCGCTGCAAGATCATCCGTGGTACACGGCCTTCACCGTATTGGTCTTTGTCGGTTGCTTTAGTAAAAGCGCACAATTCCCGCTGCATTTCTGGCTGCCCGGCGCAATGTCCGCGCCGACACCGGCCAGCGCTTACCTGCATTCGGCAACGATGGTCAAGGCGGGCATTTATCTGCTGCTCCGCCTGTCACCGGCGCTGAGCGGGACGCCACTTTGGGAAAACGGGTTGATGCTCGTCGGTCTAGCGACTTTGCTGATCGGTGCGGCGCTGGCGCTGCGTCAATATGACCTGAAAGGCGCACTGGCCTATTCTACGGTCAGCCAGTTGGGCGTGCTGGTCGCGTTGATTGGCCTTCCGCACGGGGAAGGCCTCGAAGCGGCGCTGATCGGTATTCTGGCGCACAGCCTGTACAAAGCGACCTTGTTTCTCACGGCGGGCGCGGTCGATCATGCGGTCGGCACGCGGGATCTACGTAAGCTTGGCGGACTAGCGTTGGCGCTGCCCGGTTGGGCGGTAATTGCCGCGCTGGCGGGCTTGTCGATGGCCGGCATCCCGCCGCTCCTGGGGTTTGTCGCCAAGGAGGTTTTGCTGGAGTCGCTGCTCGAAACCCCGCTCGCGCTGATCGTGGTTGTGGCCAGTGCAGCGCTCACCGTGACGATGGCGCTCATCTTCGTGTGGGATGTCTTCCTCGGCCCGCCGCGCGCGGAGCATCATGTGCATGAACCAGCGTGGGGACTGCTGGTTGGCCCCAGCGTGTTGGCCGGTGGCGCTTTGATCGCGGGGCTAGGTCTCGATTGGCTCATTAATCCGCTGATTTCACCCGCACTTGAACATGAAGCGCATCTGGCGCTGTGGCATGGTCTCAACCCTCCGTTCCTGCTCAGTCTGACCGCGATCGCCATCGGTGTAGGGGTGTTCGCGCTGCGCCACCGTTGGCGGGCATGGTCGCTGCCCCTGCCGAATGCTGTTTCCGCCTACAACGCGGTGGTGGGCAGCGTCGAGAAGGTGGGTGATCTCGTCCTGCGCACTCAGCACGGCAAGCTGCGCCATTACCTGTTCGTGATTCTGGCGGCGGTGACGCTGCTGCAGCTGAGCGCGGGCTTCTCGCATGTGACGGGCATCGAGTTTCAATGGGATGGCGAACTCGATCTGCTGCGCGGGCTGCTGCTCATCCTCGCGCTGGGCACAATGATCGGCAGCATCTTCCTCAAACGACACATGATGGCGGCGTTGGTGCTCGGCGTGGCTGGCTACAGCGTGGGCGGTTTGTTCCTGCTCGAACCTGCGCCGGATGTGGCGCTGGTGCAGTTTATGGTCGAAACGCTGGGTACGGTACTCATCATCATCATGTTGAGCAAGATCAGTGCGCCGCAGCGGGAAGCCGCGATGAACGACTTGTGGAAACAGTCGCGTTTTACCCTGTACCGGGACATCGCTTTATCGGCCATGGTGGGCGTGGGCGTGGCGCTGTTCGCCGTGGCGGCCATCAACAATCGCGCGATCGCGCACACGATCGCGACGTGGCATCTTGAAAATGCCGTGCCACTCCTCGGCTTCTCCGATGTCGTCGGCGCCATTGTGACCGATTTCCGCGGCATGGACACCATCATCGAGATCACGGTGTTCAGTGTGGCGGCGCTCGGTGTGCTGACTCTGCTGGCGAAACCCAGCCCCGGCGGCGTTATCCCCAAACGCATCAGTATTCCCCGGCCCAGCCCGCGGCTCAAAGTCTTCCAGTTAGGTGCTGCACCGGACGAACCAGTCGATGTGCAGCATGCACAAGAGACTGAGGGAGAGGAGTTGTCATTCGAGTCGCACTTCTCGACTCCGCTCACACGCACAATTGCACAATTGGTACTGCCATTTGCGCTGATTGTGGCGCTCTCACAGCTGTTCTATGGGGGCGAAGCGCCCGGCGATGGCTTCACCGCCGGGGTGATTAGTGGGCTGGGGGTGACCCTGTGGTACGTGGTCTTCGGCTACCGCGAGTCCCAACGGCGTCTGGGGTGGCTCAAGCCGCGCTACCTGATTGGTGCCGGGCTGATCCTCGTCATTGTCAACGCGGCATCCCCGATGCTGTCGGGCTTGGCGTTTGCGGCGCATGTCAACTTTGACCAAATTCACCTACCCGCAGATCTGCACTTATCCACAACGTTTCTCTACGAGACTGGCATATTCTTAACAGTATTGGGCTGTACGAGTACGGTGATGGAAGCTATCACCTATCCAAAGGAAATTGAACCGCTATGAACGTGTTTTTTGCGCTGGCTACCGGGTTGATGTTCGCCATTGGCGTTTTTCAACTGCTGCGCCGCGACATGATCAAAGCGGCCATGGGTTTCTACATCCTGTTCACCGCGATCAATCTATTCTTTTTCGCCGTCGGCGCGTTCAATGGTCAGGTGTCGGCCTACGCGGGCAATCTGTCCGAAGGCACGCCGAGCGATCCCGTGGTGCAGGCACTCATCCTGACGGCTATCGTCATCAGCTTCGGCTCCTACGCCATCCTGCTCGGCCTGATTGCAACGTCGGCGCGCCGCTACAAGACCGCCGACCTCGATACGCTCGATCAATTGAAGGGCTGAGCCGACGTGACCCCGAACAATCCACTCGTTCTCACGCCGATCTTCTTCCCGCTGTTCGCAGCGGCGCTGTGCGTGTTCTTTGCGCATTTCCGCCGGGTGCAGCGCATCATCGGCGTGAGTGCCGCGATCCTCGCGTGGCTGGGCAGCCTGTCGATTCTGGCGCTCAATTGGGTTGATGGTCTGCAACTGTACCGTCTGGGTGGCTATATGCCCCCGTACGGCATCGTCCTCGCCCCTGACATGCTGTCCGCGATTTTCACGGCCATGGCCTCGACGGTGGTCATGGGCGGCGCGATCTATATTCTCGGCTGTCGCGACAAGTGTGTCAGCTACCCGGCTTTCATGCCGCTGTATTTGTGCATGGCGGCTGGTTTGCATGGTGCATTCTATACAGGTGACATTTTCACGTTGTTCGTCTTTCAAGAACTGATGATCATGTCGTCGGTGGTGTTGGTCGGGATCTCCGATAATCGCCTCGGCGTGGAAGCGGCCATCAAATACCTGTTGATCAGCGCGATGGGTTCACTGTTCCTGCTGTTGGGTATCGGCGCCATCTACGCCTCGTTTGGGACGCTCACCCTCGCTGATATCGCCCGTTTGCTCGAAGGTGGCGAACGTCCGCTGCTCGCGCAGACCGCCGCCGTCATGCTGATGTGCGCGTTCCTGCTCAAAAGTGCGGTGTTCCCGTTCCACTTCTGGCAGCCGGATTTCCACACTGCGGCGCCGACACCCGTGCATGCGGTACTGTCGTCGGTGGTGGTGAAAGTTGGCGTGTACGGCCTCATCCGCCTGACGATGCTCATGTTCATCGCCGAAGCGCCGCTCGTACGAACGCTGCTGCTGGTGCTCGGCATTATCGGCATTTTCTTTGGCAGTCTCGGCGCGCTGCGTACTTACGATGCCAAGCGGATGCTGGCGTATTCGACCTTTGGGCAAATTGGCTTCATCTTGCTGGGGATTGGCTGGGGCACGCCCCTCGCCTTGATCGGCGCGATTGTGTACGCGGTCAACCATGCGTTCATCAAGTCATCTCTGCTGATGATCACCGGCGCGCTTGCCAGCCGCATGCCCAATAAGTCAGCCAAGCTGATCGATATAGGCGGGGCAGGCCACAGCTTCAAACTGATGGGCGGGCTGTATTTGCTCGGCGGGCTGGCGCTGGCTGGTGTGCCACCGATGAACGGGTTTATCAGCAAACTGGCGATCATTCGCGGTGGCATTGACGCGCAAAGCTGGGTTTTACTCGGTCTGGCGGTTGCGGCGGGTGTGATTACCCTGATGTACGTCGTCCGCACGTGGCAGCACGTGTTCCAAAGCAGCCCGGACGAACACCTGCACCTGAAGCCCTACGGTGACAGTCTGATTGCCCCGGTTATGCTGGTTGGTTTGTGTGTATTGTTCGGCTTGTTCGCTGTGCCGGTGGTGGAAGCCGCGACGATTGCCGTGACGCGGTTGAATGACCCTCAGAGTTACATCCGTGCGGTGTTAGGAGGCTGAAACATGTTGGCGACGCTTCTGCTGGCAATCCCCTTGGCGGGAATTTGGATGGTCGTGACCTCGACTATTTCCCTCGAAAGCTTTTTCGTTGGCGCGGTACTGGGCATTGCGATCCAGCTGCTGCTGCGCACCGAACGTAAGAGCGTGCAGGTGAAACGTCTGCCCGATCAACTGCTGGCCTTCGTCGTCTATGTCGTGACGCTGACGCGCGATGTCATCCTCTGCAGCCTCAGCGTGGCGCGCCTTGTGCTGACCCCCAATATGCCTCTCAACCCCGGTATTCTCGCGGTGCCTACGCAGGACGCCTATGAGAATGATGCGATTGCCGCCTTCAGCGCGCATGGCATCACCCTGACGCCCGGCGAACTGGTCATGGACTTTGAAGGCGGCCACACGATGTTCGTGCACTGCCTCGACGTGCATGCCTCGGCGCAGAGCGCGCCGGATCAACAGACCGCGCGTTTGAAACTGCTCCGCCGTATCATGGGGGCAGCGCATGAGTAATGTTGTCCTGATCGGGATTCACGCGGCGCTCGTTGCGCTGATACTGCTGCTTATCCCGTGCATTTACCGTTTGTGGCGCGGCCCGAGTGCGGCGGAACGCCTGCAGGTGATCGACACGATCACCACCCTGTTGATCGGGATCATCGTCGTGTTAGCCATTATTCGCGGTGATGTGATGTTTGTGGATATTGCGATTGCTTTAGCAGCGTTCGGTTTCATCGGAACGCTGGCGGTTGCCCGGTATATCTCGGAGAAAAGGACCTTCTGATGGAAATTCTCGGCTTGATCGCTCTCTGGATCGGTATCGGTTTCAGCGCGGTGGGGATTCTCGGTTTGGTGCGTTTGCCGGATATGTATACCCGCCTTCACGCCTCTGGCAAAGTATCCACGGTTGGCCTGTGCTCGCTGCTGCTTGGAGCAGCGCTTCTGATGCCGTCATTGATGCTCAAGGTGTTGGCGCTGGCGTTGTTCGCCATGCTGACGCTGCCGGTCAGCACGCATGCGATTGCGTTGGCTGGGTATCGCTCCGGTGTGCGCATGAGCTGGTTTGTCCGCGATGACCTGAAACACCGTGACGTTGTGCCGGAAACTGTCGAACTGACCGAAGAACGCTCCGCGGCCTAGCAGATAAATCCATGAAGCCACTGTAGGGCGCACACAGGTGCGCCCTTTTCATTGCGTAGATACACGTCTTCTTCTACAAAAACACTCGGTAACTTACTAACCATTGGTGCTAGTTGCCAATTTGAGAGAAGATTTTCGTAGGGGCAAGGCATGCCTTGCCCCTACAGACCCCATACCATCCGTTTAGAACCACGAACTAGCACCAATGGTTACTAGTCAGAAGTTCCTACCGTCGTTCACTCCCCTGATGCTTGAGTTTCGTACTGTGCTAACGCGGCCGTCACGGCATCTCTGTGCGGCGCGCTCAGCGCGCCCCCGTAGCCGAGCGTCGACAACCCACCACACACATTGCCCTGCCGCAGACAGCCGATACCATCGCAGCCCGCGAGATGGGCTGCAAGATAGCCCGCATTGAAGGCATCTCCCGCTCCAGTCGTATCCAGCGGCGTGATCGGGATCGCCGGTACATGATACTTTCCCACGTTATCCCATAACCAGGCGCCGTTCGCGCCGTCTTTGACAACCAACCGGGGTACGAGGTCGCGCAGTGTACAGGCCGCTTCTTCGAGCGTTGTTCTCTCCGTCAGGCGCAGCGCTTCAGACGCGTTGGGCAGAAATATATCGATCTGGCTCAGCGTTTCGCGCACCAAGGGCGAATTGATCGTGTGCGGGCGGTGCTGGCAATCCATGGCGATTTGAATACCGCGCGCGCGCCAGTCTGCGAACAAAGTTGGGAGGCGCGCATCGAGGGACAAGCCGGGAAAGTGGATCAGGCGGGGACTGACCCGGTCGACGGCCGCTTGCAGCTGCGGAATCGTATCGACGCGTGGGTCGTTATAGGTGAGGAAGGCGCGATCCTGCGGGTAAGACATGGCGACCGTGATGCGCCGAAATGGTTCATTCCGCTGCAGCACCAGCGACAGATCGATGCCCTGCTCGGTCAGCCATTCGGAAATCAGACGGCTGGCGAAGTCCGTGCCAAACACACCGACCCAACCCGTCGTCACGCCGAGATTCCGCAGTCCGATCATCGTATTGATCGCGCCGCCGCCGGGAACGAGCTCCATGCCTTTCGCATAAATCTCCGATCCCAGCGTGGGGAGTTCCGACATGCCGGTGAAGATCAGGTCACAGTAGTAGTTGCCGGTGAGGAGGACATCGACGGTGCTCACTGCCACTCACCGACCAGATCGTGATGCGCTGCGAGGAAGGCGCTGATGAGCTTCTCCGCCAGCGGATACGAGCCGATCAGCGGGTGGACGGCGAGTGCTTCAACCGCGAGTTCTTTCGAGCGGCTGAGAATGGCGCGCGCAGCCAGTCGTTCATACTGCTTCACGTCGCGCATGAGCAGATACTGGGGTTCAGGGACAGTGCCAATCGGGTTGGGGCGCACGCCCGCCGCGTCGATCCAGCAGCTGACTTCGACGACATCATCAGCGTCTAGGCCCGCGATGGTGCCATTGTTCGGGACGTTCAGCCCGGTGTAGAGCGGTGTATTCGTGGCAATCGCCTCGACGCAGCCCAACGCGACGGCGGCGTACCCCTCATCATCTTGCTCGATGGGTTCAAGGCTGGGACGTGGGGCGTCGTGGCGGGCGTGCGCCATGTACGTCGCGCCGCGCTGACCCATCACCGTTTGCCAAATGTGAATGGCCGCGTCGGGATCGGTGGCCGCGGCCAGCTGCCGCAGGAGATCGTTGGTCAGGCGTTCGACTTCTTCGCCGCGGGTCTCCGTCTTATTCAGCAGTGCCGCCAGCGCTTCATCGCGGTGATAGAAGTAGTGTAGATACTCGTTGAGAAAGGCGCCCATCCAGCGACGTAGACCGGGCGCGAACATGGACATATGAGTTGAGGCGATGAACTGCTCATCGTTGAGCAGACCGGGCAGCACTTCTTCACCTGCGCCGCCATAGCCATCGACCTGCACCGAACGCGTCCACGAGAGGTGATTGAGGCCGTAGACTTCGTGATATACGCGCCGCAGTGGGATGCCGAGGTAACGGCTGGCGGCGTGCTGCGCGCCATTGGCACTGTCGCAAATGCCGATCACGCGTTCGATGCCCGCGTAGTGCAGCCCCTGGGCGACCAGCCCGGCCGGATTGGTGAAGTTGTACAACCACGCATTCGGCGCGCCGATCTCGGCGATCAGGTGCGCATAGTCAAGGATGGCCGGGAGACTGCGCATCGCCATCGCCAAGCCGCCGGCGCCGGTCGTCTCTTGACCGAGCACGCCATGTTGAAAGGCAATCCGTTCGTCGAGCGCGCGCCCATGCTCCAAACCGGGACGAATCGAGGTGATGACGTGCTGTGCGCCGCGCAGCGCCTCGCGCGGATCTGTTGTGAACCTGAGCTGAAAGGGGGCGTGATACCGCTGCGCGAGCGTTTCGCACAGACCGCCCATCAACCGGAGCTTGTCCGGTACGTTATCCATCAACCAGACTTCCTGGAGATCGAGCTGTGCCGCGCGGCGGACGAGGGAGGGTATCAAGCGGGGTGTGCGGACGCTGCCCCCGCCAATAATCGCGAGTTTCATGACCAATCCGATCGCTACATCAACCTGACTCAGCTTATAACACCGCCGCCAGCGGAATTCAAGTCAGCGGGATAGACATGTCTGGGCAGCTTTCAGGGTTGATAGCTGTCCGGTTCAAAGTTGAGCGTGGCGAAATAATCTGCAACCGTTTCGGCACGGCGAATCCGCTTGACCGAACCATCCGCGCTCAGCAGCAGCTCCTGCGGGCGCAGGCGACCGTTATAGTTGAAGCCCATCGCATGGCCGTGCGCTCCGGTATCGTGAATGATAAGCAGATCGCCCCGGTCTAGGTGTGGGAGTTCGCGCTGCACGGCGAATTTGTCGTTGTTCTCGCACAGCGACCCGACCACGTCGACAATTTCGGTCGGGGCGCCATCTTTGCCGGGAACGTTGATGTGGTGATAAGCACCATACATGCCGGGGCGCATCAGCGCGGACATGCTGGCATCCACCCCGATGTAGGTGCGGTATGTCTCCTTTCGATTGAGGACACGGGTGACGAGTACCCCATGTGCGCCGGTCATGTAACGGCCGCTTTCCATGTACAGGCGCGGTGCATAACCATGCTTGACGCGGAACTCTTTGAACAGCGCTGTGATCTCGGTGCTGAGGGCCCTGAGATCGAGTGGTTGATCGTCAGGGCGATAGGGCAGGCCGAAGCCGCCGCCAATATTGATAAATTCGAAGCGGATGTTGAGCGCTGCGCTCAATGACTCGACCAGTTCGAGCAGCATAGCCGCCGTCTGCACGAGATAGGCGTAATTGCGCTCATTGGAGATGATCATCGTGTGTAGACCGAAACGCTGCACGCCCATAGCCCGCGCTTTCTGGTAGGCGGGCAGTAACTGATCGTGTGTGATGCCGAATTTCGCTTCAACCGGGTTGCCGATGATGGCGTTGCCGGTACGGCGGGCGCCGGGGTTGTAGCGAAAGCAGATCAGGTCGGGTACGGCGGGCAGGTTATCCAACAGCCCGACGCTGTCCAGATTGAGGATGCAGCCGCCATCGCTCAAAGCGGCGTCGAACTCAGGCGCGCTCGTGTTATTCGATGTGAACATGATGTCTTCATCGCTAGCGCCAACGCCGCGACTGAGAATCAATTCTGGGACGGAACTACAATCGAAGCCGAAGCCGAGATCGCGCATGATGCTCAAAATCGCCGGGTTGGGCAGGGCCTTGACCGCGAAGTATTCGCGAAAGCCGTCAACGCCCGCGAAGGCGTCGGTGAGCGCTGCTCCCATCTGCCGGATACCAACTTCGTCGTAGAGGTGAAATGGCGTGCCAAAATGCGCGGCAATTTCACCCAAAATAGGTGTCAAGCGGTTTTTGAACGCAGGAGACATGGGCATAGTTGGTCGATCCTTCACACGTGGCAGAACAGCCCCATTGTCGCTCATTTGCCATTCACTGTGCAGGCTCAAAATGGCGCTACAATGGGCGTCATTAAGCGAAGGATGGGAACCGATGAAGAAGATTCAGACACAGGGTGTGCACCACATCACGATGATTGGGGCTGACCGCCAGACGAGCATCGATTTCTGGGAAGGCGTGCTGGCCATGCCCTTCATTTTCGAGCAGCCGAATCTCGATGTGCCTGCCGAAAGCCATCTGTATTTCGACCCCGGCGATGGGCGCTTGATCACCGTATTCACCAACGAGAACCGTCAGCCGGACTCGTCCCGCAACCCGGAGGGTATCGGCAATCTGCATCATCTGGCGTTCAGCGTGTCGCGCGCCACCTACACGCAGATTGTCGCGCGGCTGGACGAGCGCGGCATCAGTCACACGGGGTTTGTGGATCGGGGCTTTATGGACTCGATCTACTTCCGCGATCCGCTCGGCCAGTTGATCGAGTGCGCGTGCTACAAGTTCGAGCCGCCCACGGGGTCAACCCACGTACAGGTCCTGTTCGAAGCGCACAAACTCCGCATCGCCCGCGGCGATCACCACATTGCCGATGAGCATCTTGCCGACGCCGTCGAACTGCTGACCCACCGTCAACAGGGCACACTCTCCTCCGATACATCACCGAAAGACCCGTATACCGAGAAACCGCCCGTGTGGGATTAGTCGGCGGAGTCACGTTACACTAGACACGGTGCTTCACTCAATCATCAGGAGCTGTCATGGCTTATCAAGCAGCCAAAGAGCGTTACGATCACATGCAGTATCGCCGCACGGGGCGCTGGGGTTTGAAACTGCCCGCTGTGTCGCTGGGCTTATGGCACAACTTCGGCGGCGTGGACGCGCTGGAAACCGGCCGCGCGATCATTCACCGCTCGTTCGACCTCGGCATCACGCACTTCGACTTGGCGAACAACTATGGGCCGCCCCCCGGTTCTGCTGAGGCGAACTTTGGGCGTATCCTTGCGCAGGATCTGCACTCGTACCGCGACGAACTGATCATTTCGTCGAAAGCGGGCTATCACATGTGGGCCGGGCCGTACGGCGAATGGGGTTCGCGCAAATACGTGATCGCCAGCCTTGACCAGAGCCTTAAGCGCATGGGGCTGGAATACGTCGATATTTTCTACAGTCACCGATTTGACCCGGATACGCCGCTCGATGAAACGATGATGGCGCTCGATCACATCGTCCGGCAAGGGAAGGCGCTGTATGTGGGCATCTCCAATTACAGTGCCGAAAAGACGCACGAAGCGGCGCAGATCTTGCGGCAGCTTGGCACACCGTGCCTGATCCATCAGCCGCG
>CALKIA010000670.1 GCA_937988705.1 uncultured Chloroflexota bacterium
AGGGAGGGGAGAAAGACAGCGGCTCTGCAGGCCAGCGATTTACGGAGACGGGTGAAAATAGCTAACCTCACCCCCCAGCCCCCTCTCCCAAGGGAGAGGGGAGCAAGATATAGAAGCGGACGCGATAAATCGCGTCCCTACAATTTACGTATGCATGATATTCATAGATGGGCGGCATGCGCGTGCAGCCCCCCAACCCCTCTCCCACACAAGCGGGGAGAGGGGAGAAAAACAGTCATTTACGGCCGCTGCAAAACGGACAGCGCCTGCGCTGTCCCTACTTATATGAGGTTCAACTATCAGCTCCTCAGTCCTCGTTGAACAGACGGGGAGGCAAGGTCAAACCCCAATGGCAAGCATCGGAATTGACTACACAGCGGCC
Organism: uncultured Chloroflexota bacterium; assembly: GCA_937988705.1. Taxonomy (GTDB): domain Bacteria; phylum Chloroflexota; class Anaerolineae; order Aggregatilineales; family Phototrophicaceae; genus Flexifilum. Next base: position 383 of record CALKIA010000670.1, read on the forward strand.
TATGAGCAAGGCGGCGGCATTGGGCGCTACGTGCGCGAACTGGTCACGGCGCTGGCGCAACTCGACACGACGACGGAGTATCGCCTGTTCGTGAGCGGGGTCAAGGCACAGAAGCCGCTCCCCCCCCTGCCCGGCGCAAATTTCACGTGGCGCGGCACGGCGATCACGCCGCTGTGGTTAGCGCGACTGTGGCAGCGCGCACAGATCCCGCTCAACGTAGAGACGTTCACGGGACGGGTTGACCTGTACCATGCGACGGATTTCACCCTGCCCCCGACCCGATTTAAGACACGCACGCTGCTCACCGTGCATGATTTATCGTTTGTACGCGTCCCGGAAGCGGCGAGTCCGGCGCTGAAGGCGTATCTGGATGCGGTCGTGCCGCGCTCGGTGCGGCGCGCCGATCATGTGCTGGCGGATTCGCAGGCAACGAAAGACGATTTGATCGCACTGTACAACACCCCCGCCGAGAAGATCACGGTGCTGCTGAGCGGCGTTGATGCCCGCTTTAAGCGCACGGAAACGCCGGCGATCCGCGCAAAGTATCAGATACCGGAGCGGCCGTACATTCTGTCGGTGGGGACGGTGCAGCCGCGCAAGAATTACATCCGGCTGATCACGGCGCTGGCGGCGCTGCGCGCGTCCGGTCATGATGTGGGGCTGGTGATCGTGGGCGGCAAAGGCTGGCTAGAAGACCCGATTTACGAGGCGATCCGGTCGACGGGCATGACCGACTATGTGCACATGACGGGCTTTGCCGACGATGCCGACTTACCCGCGCTGTATAGTCAGGCGCTGATCACGGCGCTGCCGTCGCTGTATGAGGGATTCGGCATTCCGGTGCTGGAGTCGATGGCGTGCGGAACGCCCGTGCTCACGTCGAACGTGTCGTCGCTGCCGGAAGTGGCGGGCGACGCGGCGATCATGGTCGCGCCGAACGATCAGGATGCGATCACAGGGGCGCTGGAGCAGATGATCACGGATGCGGCGCTGCGGGCGGATTTGTCACGGCGCGGGTTGGAACGCGCGCAGATGTTCACGTGGGCGGCGGCAGCGCGGCAGTTGGCGGGCGTGTATGCGGGGATGCTTAAGGGATAAACCAAGCCCTTGCCTCTGGCACAGGGTGTGGTGAGGAAAAGATGGCCTCACCCCCGGCCCCTCTCCCAAGGGCGAGGGGAGAGAGACTATACTGGGCAGCAGACCGAAAAGATCACCTCACCCCCGGCCCCTCTCCCAAGGGAGAGGGGAGAAAGACCATATCGGGCGGCAGACGGGGGGCGAGGCAAGCAGGTGTTGAAAAAGGTCATTTTCCACCCCATCCCCGGCCCCTCTCCCAAGGGAGAGGGGAGCCAAGCGGAGTTAGTCTTCGGAGGGACGCGATAAATGGCGTCCGAATGTGCGCAGCGCTTTCTTAAGCCGCCGGGCAGATTATCCCCATATATAATCCCATACATGAGCATTGTAATCATTTCAAGGAAGCTTCATGTCGCGCAGATTCGTCATTGACCCAAACAAAGCGTTCTATATTTTCGACACGGCAGGCGACTGGCAGGCCACCAAGCTCGGCGAGTACATTTTCGACGGGCGCGGCGACTATATCGGCTTCGTACGCAATGAGCAGTACGACGTGTATACCAAGTACGGCGAATGGATCGGCAACCTGTTCCCCGATGGGCGCATCGTCCGCAAGCGCAGCGCTAAGCGCCCGCCCCTGCTCACCGCGCATGAACTCCCGGAAAAACCCCCGAAGACCAAAATGCCCGGCCGCTCCCCCCTGCCCCCGATCAGCGGCGATCTCGGCTATGACAAAATCGATGTGCTAGAATGGGATCCGGATATCTTCAAGCGCGTCTCGGATCTCGCGCCAGATGCGGGCGAAGAAAACGCCTAAGCCAGTCGGCGTGCAAAGTTAGCTCCAACACGTAAGATCTGACCCCACCCCCAGCCCCTCCCCGAATTCAGGGAGGGGAGCAAACAATGTTCGCAGCGGCAGACAGCCGCAGGGTGGACGCATCAGGCAGTTGGAATAGCTGCGCGTCCGTTTTGGCCGGAAGTCTGAAACTGTCAATAACCCGCAGCCAAAAGCGGAATAGGAGAGCAGCCGAGTGGAGCGCACGCGCAAGAAAGTCGCGGATTCCCGGTTTACGCTGAGCGCGTTGATGGGGCCGCAAGATGCGAATGGACACGGCAACGTGCATGGCGGCGTGATCATGCGGATGGTGGATGAGGCGGGCGCACTGGTCGCCATGCGGCACGCGAATCGCCCCGTGGTGACGGTCGCCATCGACAGCATGACGTTTGAAGAGCCGATTCTGCTGGGCATGCTGGTGATGTGCAACGCCGAACTGACGTATGTCGGGCGGACGAGCATGGAAACGCGGGTCGAGGTCGTCACCGAACACCCGCTGCACGGCACCTCTAAGACGACGAACATCGCGTATCTGGTGTATGTCGCACTGGATGAGGCCGGGCGTCCCGCCATCGTCCCCGAAGTCGAATTTGTCAGCGAGGAAGAAGTCGCGCGGGCGGAACGGGCGAAAGCGCGGCAGGAATTCCGCAAGCAGCAACGCGCCAGCGAAAAGCGCTCTCATGACTGACGATCAGTTTCTCCCCGATCTCGAAGGCACGGGCGCGTCCACGCTGCTGCGCATCCTGAATCAAGCGGGGGCGCGGCGCGTGCTGTCGGCGAAAGCGCCGGAACTCGGCCTCGCGGATGCGCGCCCCTACCCGTTCACGGCGGTCGTCGGACAGTATGAAATGCGGGTGGCGTTGATGCTGGCGGTGATCAATCCGGCCATCGGCGGGGTGCTGCTGATCGGGCCACGCGGCACAGGCAAGACCACTGCTGTCCGCAGCCTGACCGACATCCTGCCGGATGTCGAGGTCAGCGACTGCGAAGATGGCGCCCTCCCCTATGAGATGCAAAGTGAGAATGCGAAGTATCTGTACCCCGACTGCTGGGAAAAGTTCCAAGCGGGCGAGGCAATTTCGCATTACGAAGCGGTCAAGCTGGTCGAACTGCCGCTCAACGCGCGGCTAGACGATGTGGTCGGCGGTATCAACGAGCGCATCGCCGTACAGCAGAACAAAATCCGGCTGGAGCGCGGGATACTGGCGCGCGCGGATAACAATCTCCTGTACATCGACGAGGTTAACCTGCTGAACGATGAGATCGTCGATGCGATTCTCGATGCGGCGGCGGCGGGCAGCTATACCGTACGGCGCGGCGCGATGGCGGGCACATACCGCTCACGCTTCGTGCTGATCGGGTCGATGAACCCGGAAGAAGGACGCTTGCGGCCGCAAATCATGGATCGCTTTGGGCTGCGGGTGAACGTGCGCGGTCTGATGGACACGGAAGAACGACTCGAAGTGTATCAACGGGTGCGAACGTATCGCCAAAACCCAAATTCGTTTGTACGCCAGTGGGAAGAAGAGACCGGGATCGTGCGGGAAGAGATTCTCATGGCGCGCGACCGTCTGCAAAAGACGACACTGGCCGAAGACGCGATCACGTTGGGATTGCGGTTGGTCAACGAACTGGACATCGACTCGCACCGCGCCGAATACACCATGTTCGAAGCGGCGCGCGCCCATGCAGCGTCAGACAGCCGCGAGATCGCCAATGTGGACGATATCCGCGCGGTTGCCCCAATGGCGCTGCGACAGCGACGCAGCGAATTCATGGTGAATTTCTTCGAAGCGCAGAAGGCGGAAGATGATCAAATTCGCCAACGGATTGATAACCTCGTAGCCCAAGGATAAGCAGCATGCGCCTCCGATTCTGGCTGTTGATCGCCGTGATGCTCGTCTGCTACGCGCTGCCGTGGGTGATCAATCCCGGCGTGAGTCTGACGCTCGGCGGGTATGATCTCGGCGAATGGGCGAGTCTGCATGAGGCAGTGCGCGGAGAGCAACCGCCTCTGCTGACGAGCTTTTTGCTGCGCTTGCCGCTGGCGCTGGTCGCGGTGCTGATTGGTTGGGGGGCTCAACCTCACCCCCCGGCCACAGCGCAACCTCACCCCCCAGCCCCCTCTCCTAAAGGCGAGGGGGTGAAAAAATCAGCCTCACCCCCCAACCCCCTCTCCCAAGGACGAGGGGGGGTGAAAAGATGGGTGCTGCCGGTGGTGGCGATTCTGTTGATCACGGCGGCGCTGCTGCCGCCGCTGGAAATTCTGGATTCGCCGAACGACCCGAATTACCAGCAGCAGGCGCTGGTGGCGGGCATTGCGCTGGTCGGCGGGTTGATCGGCGTGAGCGGCATAGTGCAACGAGTCGCAACGGTCGTCATGGTGGGGATCGGTGTAGTGGGCGCAGCGGCGATCGTTGGCGGGTTGGGCAAAGCGTACAGTCTGATGCAGGGGTTCAGTCTGCCGGTCAGTGTGGGGACGGGCGGGGTACTGCTGGCGGGGCTGTTTGCGATGGTCGCGGTGGGTGCGGCGATCCGGTGGTGGGGGGATAGGCGAGCGGGGTAAGAGAGTCAACCTCACCCCCGGCTCCTCTCCCAAGGGAGAGGGGAGAAAGATGGCCTCGCAGCGGAGATGCGGACGCCTAAAAGTAAGGCGGGGAGAAGATCGCCTCACCCCCGGCCCCTCTCCCTTGGGAGAGGGGAGAAAGACGGGATCGAGGTGGGGATGTCAGCATAAGCGGAAAATCCACCCCACCCCCGACCCCTTTCCCAAGGGCGAGGGGAGCAAGATGGGATCGCCGTGAGGGACGCGGACGCCTTAAGGTAAGGCTGAAAAAGATCACCTCACCCCCGCCCCTCTCCCAAGGGCGAGGGGAGCAAGATGGGATTGCCGCTACCATGGTAGCGCGGACGCGATCGAGCGACCGTCGACCGATTTTTGATTATCAACAGCGTGAATTGAGGGGAAACAAAAAGGACGAGGCTAGGCTCGTCCTGATTGGTACAAATTGCCGCGCAGGAGCACGGACAAGGCAGGCCTTGTCCCTACTTAATCATGCGCTCGTTGATGTAAGTGACAGCTTCGCCGACCGTCGTAATGCGCTGGGCGTCTTCGTCGCTGATCTCACCGCTGAATTCTTCTTCAAAGGCCATGATCAATTCAACGAGATCCAGCGAGTCGGCTTCAAGATCTTCACGGAAGCGCGCGGCGGGCACTACTTTTTCCGGGTCAACGCCGAGCAAGTCGACGACAATATTACGGACACGTTCATCGGTTGAAGCCATTCTTTATCCCCCTCCAGTCGGAGCAAGTCAGTAGATCGAGTTCAGAAGCCAAATTATACAAAGATTATCACGCCCTGCCAGTGTCGTTTGTGTTGACACGGTTTAACGTGATCAGGTACGATTGGCTCGTTCAACATAAGGAAACACGCGAGTCGAGCAAAAGACACGGTGCGACCGGAGCGAGTTTCAAAAACACACTCCAAATGAGTGCAAAAGTAAGCATACTCCAGTGGTGCAAACCACGCCTCAGCCAAATTTGTTCAAAGGAAAACCGCGTCTATGGCGACACCCTCGATCGAAGATCGTAAAGCTGACCACATTCGGATCAACCTGGAGCGCAATGTCCAGTTTCCGCATCTGACCACCGGGCTCGAACGCTATCGCTTCGTGCATCAGGCGCTGCCCGAAATCAACTTAAGCGAAATAGACACGCACGTGACGCTGTTCGGCAAGACGATCAACGCGCCGATTTTGATCTCGTCGATGACGGGCGGCACGGATCTGGCGCTCAAGATCAACCGGAATCTGGCGGAAGCGGCGCAGACACACAAGATTGCGCTCGGTTTGGGGTCGCAGCGGGCCGGGATTCGCAACCCGGAAGTCGCGTACACCTATCGGGTGCGCGATGTCGCGCCCGATGTGCTGCTGTTCGGCAACCTCGGCGCGGTGCAGTTCAACTATGGCTACGGGATTGACGAATGCCGCCGCGCAGTCGAAATGATCGGCGCAGATGCGCTGATTCTGCACTTTAACGTGCTGCAGGAAGCCGTGCAACCGGAAGGCGACACGAATTTCGCGGGCTTGCTGCCGAAGATCGAGGCCGTGTGCCGGCAGATGGAAGTGCCGATCATCGCGAAAGAGGTCGGGTGGGGCTTCTCGGAAAAGAACGTGCGCGATCTGGTCAACGCGGGCGTGAGCGCGGTGGATGTCGCGGGTTCGGGCGGCACATCATGGAGCGAAGTCGAGTATCACCGCGCGCCGAACGAATTCCATGCGCGGGTGGCGGCGGCCTTTGCCGATTGGGGCATTCCGACGGCCGAAGCAATCTGCTACGCCGTAAACGCCGCGCCGCAGCTCCCGATCTTCGCCAGCGGCGGCCTGAAAGACGGCATCGACATCGCCAAGTCGATTGCGCTGGGCGCGACGCTCGGCGGGCTGGCGGGCGCGTTCCTCAAAGCGGCGGACGTCTCCGTCGAAGCAGTTGACCAACTTGTGCGCGAACTGAATGCGCAGCTTCGGATTGCGATGCTGTGCAGCGGTGCAGAAACTATCGCCGATTTGCAGCGGACTCCGCTCCTAAAGGACTAACCCCTCTTGATGACCCAGCTTGCCAGTCGTTATCTTACAGAGCTCGACGCAACGATGCGCCGAGTCGTCGATGATATGGTCACCGCGCCGGACTTCGGCGTGATGCTTCGCTACCCGCTCGGATGGGTCAATCAGGATGGGCAGCCCTACAATCATCCGACCGGAAAGCGCATCCGCCCGATTTTGCTGCTCCTCGCGACAGAGGCGACCGGGGGCGATTATCAGGCGGCGCTACCCGCGGCGGCGGCGGTCGAACTGCTGCACAACTTTTCGCTCGTGCACGATGACATCGAAGACGACAGCCCGACGCGGCACGGCCGGCCAACGGTGTGGATGCTGTGGGGTCGCGCCAACGCGATCAACGCGGGGGATGCGCTGTTCGCGCTGGCGTATGGCGCAATGCAGCGCCTACCGATCCCGCCGGAAATTGCGCTCAAGGTCTGGGGCATCTTCAACGCTACGAATATTGAGCTGACGCGCGGTCAGCACATGGACATGCGCTTCGAGAAACAGAAGAATGTCAGCGTGGACGAGTATATTTCGATGATCCGGGGTAAATCGGCGGCGCTGGTGGCGGCGTGCGCGCAGATCGGCGCGTTGATCGGGTCACACGACGATGAAACGGCGGCGCATTTCGCAGAATTCGGGCTGAATCTCGGGCTGGCGTTTCAGATTCGCGATGATATTCTCGGCATCTGGGGCGACCCGGCGGTGACGGGGAAATCGGCGGCGACGGATATTCTGTCGCGCAAGAAGTCGCTGCCCGTGCTGTACGGGCTGGGACAGAGCGCGGAGCTGGTCGAATTGTACGGGCGCGAAACGTTCGGCGCGGAGGAAGTCAGCGCCGCCGTGCGGATTCTCGATCAGGTCGGGGCGCAGG
>CALKIA010000671.1 GCA_937988705.1 uncultured Chloroflexota bacterium
CGTGCTGTTCATCCGGCAGTCGTTCACCTTGATCGATCGCTTCTTAATCGGCTGGCTGGTCATGGCGGTGCTCGCGACGCTGGTGTTCGTCGGCGCGGACGCGTTTCATGCACTGTGGTTCACTGTGCCGCTGCTGGGTCTGACCAGTTCGGCGGTCATGGCGATGCTTAAGCCGGTACGCGCAACCGATGTCTTTGCTCCGCCGATGTGGGCACGCTGGGTGATCGCACTGGCGTTTATTGCCGTCTTGGCGGTGTTTACGCTGTCGGCGCAGACGTTGGGACGGTCGCTGCTCACGTCGAGCTCTGAATCACTGGCGACGGTGACGGTCAACGCCAACAGCGTCATCCTTGTCATTGTCTCCCTGATGTTCATGACCATCGGCTTCTTCCTCGTGGCGAGTGTGTGGGGGAATACGAGTGCGCTGCAAGGTCTTGGTCTCGGTGTGTTGATCTTTGGCGCGTTGACTTCCTTCGGCAGCGGGTGGGGCGCGGCGGTCAGCGAGGTAGACAGCCCCCGCGAACCCTTCCATTTCTACGCGACGAGTACGGATGTCCATCTGCTGCGCGAAACCTTGCATGAACTGGCCGAACGTAACAGCGGCGGCTTCAACGTCATGCCGCTGACCGTGATGGCGCCGCAGGATGGCGTGATCGCCTGGGTGGTGCGCGACTTCACGCAGGCGGATTACATCAGCGATCTCCGGGACGCGGTGGGTGATCCGGTGGTGCTGCTGCCCAGCTTTGATGATCCGCCCGGACTGGGGACGAGTTATGTGGGGCAAGACTTCATCACGAAGCGGACGTGGACACCTACGGCGATCTACGCCATCGATGTGCCGACATGGTGGATGCAGCGGCACGCTCGCTTCAACTGGATGACTCTGGAATCGACGGTGCTGTGGCTGCGTCAGGACATTTACGAGGGCGCTGAGGAAGAAGGGGCCGCAGGTTGAAGCAACTGAGTGAGGAATTCTCCCGCACGTGCTGTAGAATAACGGCACGCTGAGGGGTAAGGGACTGTATGATACCCGAAGAAGTTGAGTCGAGCATTGCCCGCGCTTTGCGCGGCGATCAGACGGGATACGCCGCGCTGTACGAGGTGTTCGCGACCGGCATCTACCGTCTGTGCTACAGCCTGTTGTTCAATCGGGAAGATGCGGAAGACGTGATGCAGGAAACGTTCGTCTACGCGTTCCGCAATCTGCATCGCTATGATTCGAAGCTTTCTTCGCTCAAAACATGGCTGTATACGATTGCGATCTGCCGCTGCCGTAACATGTACCGCAAGCGACAACTGCCGACATGCGATCTCGCACCGTTCCTGCAAAACGGACTGCCCGCGCCCAAGTCGGAGACGCCCGAAGCGGCGCTGGCTCGGCAATCGGCACGGGAAGCAGTCGAACGGGCGCTGGCGTCGCTCTCGCCGCGACTGCGCGAGGCGGTCGTACTGCGCTACGGTCACGGGCTGACGTATCGCGAAATTGCCGATGTGATGGATTGTCCGCAGAAGACTGCGGAAAGCCGCGTCCGGCTGGCGCATGAAGCGCTGCGCGGGTCGCTGCAACCGGTAGGGCAGGGCTTGTTGGAAGAATTATTGAGTTTCTAAGCCATGATATCATGTCGTGTTTGCCGGGAACATCTGCCCGGTTACATCTCTCGTGAATTGACCACGGCGGCGCGGTCACAGGTGGCCGAACATATCCAAACCTGTAATGCGTGTTACGCCGTGTATGTACATCAGCGCGAGTTGAGCAGCGAACTCAGCCGCACTTTGCCCGGACTCGGTAGTCCGCTCCCGAGTCTGGAGCGCATCTGGGCGGGGGTGGAAGCGGAAATGCGCGCCCCCAAGCGCCAGTCGATCAGTTTGGAGCAGGCACGCTACAGCCTCGCGGTGGTACTACTGGTGATCGCGCTGCTGCTTCCGTGGTCGATTCGCGCGCATCAGTTCAACCTGCCGACGCCGCCGACGCCCGCCGCGCTCAACACGCCGAGTACACCCGCGGTCGTCTCCGCGAAGACGACCAGCGAAATCACGCCGCCTGTGCAGCCTAATCACGCGCCCGTCCGTGGCGCGACCGATACCCCTTAGAGGTACTTTATGGCAACGACTTATGATCAATACCCACAGCCTAAGCGTTCAGATGCGCTCAACCGCCTCTGGGCACGAACCTACACCATCAACTGGGAAGTAGTCGCCTACATTGTGATTTTGGCGCTGGCCCTCATCACGCGTTTCACGGGGTTAGGCGACCGCGTCATGAGCCACGATGAAAGCCTGCACACGTATTATTCGTGGCGGCTGTACACCGAAGGCGATTTCCAGCATACACCGCTCATGCATGGGCCGATTCTGTTCCATGCGACGGCGTTTTTCTACTTCCTGTTCGGGGATAGCGATTACACCGCGCGTATGTACCCCGCCATTCTCGGCGTGATGATGGTGATGTTCCCCGTTCTCTTACGCCGCTGGCTGGGAAGGGCAGGGGCGCTGCTGGCGTCGATCATGATCCTGATATCGCCGCTGCTTTTGTTCCATCATCGCTACATCCGCGAAGACACACCGTCGATTTTCGCGACGCTGATCATGATTTACTGTGTCTTCCAGTATGTTGATGGCAACCTCCGAGCACGGCGAAAACCGATCTGGCTCTACATCTTTGCGGGCGCGATGCTGTGGAGTCTCGGCTCGAAAGAATCGGCCTTCATCTATATCGCCATCTTCGGGCTGTTCCTGACGATCTTCTGGTTCATTCGCCTGTACCAGCATCTTTTCCGGCGACCAAGCAAGGGCTTGTATCATTTCGTCACGCTGAGTATCTTACTCGGCTGCACGGTCGCGCTGATCATGGTGACAGTGCTCAATATTTCGCTGGCCGAATTCGAAACGCTGGGCGAACGAATCGCCTATGTCGTCGATCAGACGAGGCTCCTGCTGACGGGTGGGGTAACGGCGGACTCGTTTAGGACGTTCGCCAGCTGGACGCTGCTGGTCGCGGCGGGGACCCTGGCCGTCGTGCTGCTGACTTCGTGGTGGGCTTCGCTCAAGACACGCCGGTTCCGGCCACGCGATGTGGTCGTGATTCTGCTGCTCACGCTCGCGGCGTTCATCGGCTTGATTGTCGCGGAAGAAATCTCGCAGGAACCGACGCGACAGGAACGCACTGCCGAACTCGAAAGTGTCGATCCGGTGACGGTCGATGGTATTTCCTACGTGCCGATTGCGGCCGCGTGGGTGCTCGGCATCGTCGTGCTGGCGGCGCTGGTCTATTCCCGACGCGCCAACTGGTGGCGGACGCTCTACCGCTTCCGCGAACTGGATATTTTGCTGCTGATGGGGTCGCTCATCTTGCCATGGCTGACGGCAGGCGTTCTGAAGATCGCGGGCGCTGACCCGACCGACTACTCGCAGACGGGTGTCATTCGTGCGGCTGTGGCGCTCGTGCCCTTCATGGCGATCTCGATCGGCGTGGGAATCACGTGGCATTGGCGGCGCTGGGTGATCGCGGCGGCCGTGTTCTACGCACTCTACATTTTCTTCTTCACAACGATGTTCACCAACCCCCAGGGGTTGGCCTCTGGCATGATCGGCAGCCTGGGCTACTGGCTCAAACAGCAGGGGGTGGAGCGCGGAAGTCAGCCGCAGTACTACTACACCCTGATCATGATGCCCATTTACGAGTACCTGCCGCTGATCGGCAGCTTCCTCGCCATGCTGGCCGGGCTGACGATTTTCTTCCGCCAGCGCCAGAGTGCACTGCCCGAACGCAGCGCCGTTGAGATGAGCGGCGAAGATGCCTATGCAGTTGAACCCGCAGCGGAACGCGTGGTGCTCGTCAACAACCCTCAGGCCTTACAGCGAATGTCCTTTGTCTTGTTCATGGCGTGGTTGGGTTTGTTCAACTTCCTCGCCTACACGATGGCGGGCGAGAAGATGCCATGGCTGACCACGCATATCACGCTGCCGCTGATCTTCGTCACGGCGTGGTACTTCGGGCGCGTGTTCGAAAATGTCGATTGGGCCATGTTCCTCAAACGCGGGTGGCTGTATCTGCTGCTGCTGCCGTTCCTGTTTGTGGCGGGCTTTCAGGCGCTCTCACCCTTCCTTGTCGGTAATTCGCCGTTTGCGGGCCTCGAGCAGTCCCAGCTGGCCTCGTTTAATCAGTGGCTGGCGATGATCTTCTTGATCCTCGTCGTGATCTTCATCATTGTACAGGTGATGCGGCGCACCGGTTTCATGCACTTCCGAAGGATGTTCGGCGTGGCGGCGTTTATGGGCTTGGCGCTCCTGACCACGCGCACCGCGTGGATGGCCGCATTCATCAATTACGATTTTGCCAACGAGTTCATCGTGTATGCGCATGCTGCCCCCGGCATCAAGCTGATGATGGAGCAGGTGGAAGATGTCAGCCGCCGCACCACGGATGGTCTAAACATCAACTTCGCGTGGGGCGGGAATGCCTGGCCGGTAACGTGGTACTTCCGTGATCTGAAAAATGCTCGCTTTTTCGGCGACAGCCCATCGCCGGGGGCGATTGGCGACGCGGCGGCGATCTACGTGAGCGAGGATATCCGCGCCCGCATCGAGCCTATCCTCGAAGATCGTTACTATCGCTTCGAGTACATCCGCATGTGGTGGCCGATGCAGGACTATTTCAACCTGAATGCGCAGCGGGTGAATAACGTGCTCAACTTCAGTGGCGATAACCCACAGTCAAGCGAAATTCGGCGCGGGCTGTTCGATATCTGGTGGTCGCGCGACTACCAGCGCTACGGTGAAGCCGTTGGTTCGGGTTACGATTTGCAGACGTGGCCCGTCTCGGAACGGTTGTTTCTGTACATTCGCAAAGATGTCGCGTCACAGGTCTGGAATCTGGGCATCGGCGATGGCACGGTGTTGAACCCGCTCGTCAATACGACGGCCAATCAGTGTACGACGAACTGGCAGCAGTTGTACGCAGATGTCGCCTTCGGGCAGTTGGAAGGCGGCTTCCCGATGAATCACCCGCTGGACATTGCCGTGAGCAGTGACCGCGTGTTCGTAGCGGATGAATTCAACAATCGCATCTCCGTATTTGACCATGACGGCAATTCGCTGTACTTCATCGATGGCATCACCGGCGGCGGCCAACCGCTGCTCCGACCGAATGGCGTGGCGATTGCACCGGATGGCACGCTCTATGTCGCCGATACATGGAACTATCGCATCGTGCAGTTCACGCAGGATGGGCAGTTTATTCGCGGATGGGGGCAAATGGGCACGTTTGGCTCGTTTGCGGAAACTGTGCCGACGGATGCGTTCTGGGGACCGCGTGATGTCACCGTTGACGATCAGGGCTTCGTGTATGTCTCAGATACGGGCAACAAGCGCATCCGTGTCTACACGAGCACCGGTGAATACGTGCGGGATATCGGCGCGGCAGGCAGCGCGCTCGGTCAGCTTGATGAGCCCAGCGGCGTCACCACCTCGGTTGATGGCCGCCTGTTCGTCGCAGATACGTGGAATCGTCGTGTATCGGTCTTTGACCGGGACGGAACGGCGCTGACCAGCTATGACGTGCGCGGGTGGTACGAAGATCTCGGCAATCGCCCGTATGTTGCGCTCGACGAATTCCGCCATTTGCTCTACGTCACCGATCCGGACGCTGGCCGCGTATTGGTCTACGACACGAACGGTAACTGCCTTGGGTCGTTCGGCCAACCGAGCGATACACCATCGGATAACAGCCAGTTCGACGTGATCGGCGGCATTGCAGTCGATGCTGAGGGTCGGGTCTATGTCACAGATGCCGCGGCGGCACGTGTACTGCGCTTCCCACCGTTCGTGCAGGAACCGGTCGCCGTACAGGGACTCGATCTCGGCGCGGTGGCGGTGGAAGTCACGCCTGAACTCTCCGCTGAAGTGCTGCCCGCAGACAGCAGTGTCATCATCGGCGTGGAAATCACACCGGAAGTCACTGCGGAAGCGACTGAATAGCCAAACTCTTCGTCGGGGCAGGGTACGTCCTGCCCCGATAATACCCCCGTTAAAACATTAAAAGCTGTCTTGTCAGTCATCAGAAGCTATGATAAAATATCGGTAGTGAAAAGTGGGCAACCCCCACTTTTCTTGTATTAGCGGCATGAACTGTCGCCACGTTTTTCCCCCCAACAGTCCTTACGGGAGTTGAGAACTAGCAGCATGAAAAGCGAGTTTGAGGTCGCCTTTAACGAGATTGCGGAACTGCGCGCGCTACCGCGCGATACAGTGCTTGAAGCACTTCGTACCGCGTTGATCTCCGCCTATCGACGCGACGCGGGGATAGGGCAATCGCAGCGTGTCGAGGCGGATGTCGATCTCGACAGTCCGCGTCCCAGAATAAACATTTTGGTTGAAAAAGAAGTGGTCGAAGACGTTCAAGACAGACGAACCGAAGTCGATCTCGAAAATGCTCGCTACTACACCCCCGAAGCGCAGTTGGGTGACATGGTGATGGTGCGCGCCGACAACACGACCAAGAATTTCGGTCGCATTGCCGCGCAAACCGCCAAGCAAGTCATCTTGCAGAAGATTCGCGAAGCCGAACGTAATTCGCTTATGGCGGAGTTCAGCGAACGTGAAGGCGATCTGGTCAACGGGACCGTGCAGAGCGTGAACGCCAACATGGTGACGCTCAGTTTAGGGCGCACCGAAGCCGTCTTGATGCGCAACCAGCAAATCCCCGGCGAGAAATATAAGCCGCATGATAAGCTGCGTGTGTACATCGTCGAAGTCAAGAAGACGAATCGCGGCCCGCAGATCGTCGTCAGCCGTAGTCACCGCAATATGCTCCGCCGCCTGCTTGAATACGAAGTGCCCGAAATCTACAACGGTCAGGTCGAAATCAAGAATATCGCCCGTGAGGCAGGTTACCGCTCGAAAGTTGCGGTCGCAGCGTTGCAGGATGGTATCGACCCGGTAGGCGCGTGCGTTGGCATGCGCGGTAACCGGATTCAGAACATCGTGAAAGAACTCCATGAAGAAAAGATCGATGTTATCGAATGGAGCCCCAATCACGAAGTGTTCATTGCAAAGGCGCTGAGCCCTGCCCGCGTGAGCGGCGTGTATCTGGATGATGATCCGGATGCTGGGCGCACGGCTGTGGTGATCGTGCCGGACGACCAATTGTCGCTGGCTATCGGTCGTGAAGGGCAAAATGCCCGCCTGGCCGCCAAGCTCACAGGCTGGCGCATCGACATCAAGAGTGTGACGGAATCTGTGCAAGAAGCGGTTGACAGCCTCGGCAAACCGCCGCTCAAGGACCTGCGCGCTCAGCAGGCTGAGATGCTCAGTGAAGTCAGCCGCATTATGGAAAAGCGGACGCTTGGACGCGCTGTCATGCCGGAAGAGTTCACGCTATTGGGCAAGTTTGCCGACCTCGTGCAGCGCAAGCAGATTGCGGCGCGCGAAGCGGCCCGTCAGCAGCGTTTGGCCGAGATTGCCGCTTTGCGGGCTACGCTGCCGCAAGCTGCCTTCCAGATGCCGGTGACGACGCTCCAATTGCCCGACAATATCATTGAAGCCTTGCAGCCGCTCGGCACGGTCGGTGAGATCATGCTGCGCTATCTGCTGGACGAGAATCACCTGCGTCGGCTGCTGCATGATGCGCCCGCGGATGCGCTGCGTCGCATTCAGGACGCGCTCGATCAGATTGTGTTCCCAGAAAACCCGGTGGTGGAAGAACAAGCCGCCGCCGAACCGGGACAGCCGGCGCCTGCCGTCGAAGCTATGCCGGATGATTTCGATATGGCGCGTCGCGCCAAGGTCGCCGGTAAAGAAGACGCGTTTGGCGCGCCAGTGGTGGCCTTCGACGAAGAATTTGACGATGATGCCAACCTTGACAAGACCGGCAAGAAGGGCAAGAAGAAGAAGGGTCGTCAGCTCGTCTTTGACGAGAAGGCGGGCAGCATGGTCGTCAAGCGCCAGCGCAAGCGTGGGCGCGGTGATTGGGACGAGTGGGACGAAAGCTAGGCAGCGTAAGGGATGATGAACGGGCAGCCTCGTAAGCATGTGCCAATCCGAACCTGCGTGGTTTGCCGCGACAAAGCGGGCAAGCGCCACTTGACGCGGGTGGTCCGAACTCCTGAGGGTGTTTTTGTCGATCCGACGGGAAAGATGAACGGACGAGGCGCATATCTATGCGAGAACTGCTGGGAACGCGCCGTGAGTTCAGATGTACTAGCCAAGGCGCTGCGTGCGCCGCTGACAGAGGCGGATCGTGAACGACTGCGTAACGCCGGGTTCAAGTCATGACCCGGCATAAAACGCAATTCTATTCTCTAGATAACGCGGTGGATCACTAGGATGTAAGCGGAACACTCTGCTTTTCCTGATCCATCGCCCGTGTGCGTGGAGGTAACGATGGCACAGGAAAAGCAGGTGATTTTAGTTCCCGACTACCTAACGGTTCGGGAACTGGCGGAATTGATTTCCGCAAGCCCAATTGAAGTGATGAAACGCCTGATCGCCAATGGCATTATGGCGTCGATCAACCAGCAGGTTGATTACGATACGGCGGCGATCGTCATTGAAGAACTCGGCTTCGAAGCGCAGTCTGCGAGCGCGGCGGCCGCTAAAGCCGAACGCGAAAAACGCGCCCAGACCGCGCAAACGTGGCGGCGCATCTACACCGAAGAAAAGCCCGACACCCTCATCAAGCGTCCCCCCATTGTGACCATTTTGGGTCACGTCGATCACGGTAAGACCACGCTGCTTGATACCATTCGCCGGACGAAAGTGGCGGAAGGTGAAGCGGGCGGCATCACGCAGCGCATCGGTGCGTACCGCGTGAAGCATAATGACCGCGCGATTACCTTTATCGACACCCCCGGTCACGAAGCCTTCACGGCGATGCGGGCACGCGGCGCGAATGCGACCGATATCGCGATTCTCGTCGTGGCGGCGGACGACGGCGTCATGCCGACGACCCGTGAGGCGCTGACCCATGCCCGCGCGGCGAATGTGCCGATTGTCGTGGCGATCACGAAGGTCGATAAGCGCAATGCGAATGTCGAGCGCGTCAAGCAAGAACTGGCCGAACTCGGTCTGACCCCGTATGACTGGGATGGCGAGACCTTCGTCGTGCCCGTCGCGGCGGTGCAAAAAGAAGGCATTGAAGATCTGCTTGAAGCGATTCTCCTCGTGACTGATGACAGCGATATTGTCGCAAACCCCAAAGCGAACCCGGCGGGCGTAGTGCTGGAAGCAGAAGTCGATCGCAGCAAGGGCGTCATGACGACCCTGCTCGTGCTGAACGGTACGCTCGAACTTGGTACGGAAGTGGTCGTGGGCAACACCTACGGGCGCGTCAAGGCGATGTACGACGAGAACGGCAAGCCGCTCCGGTCTGCGCCGCCGTCCACCCCTGTGGCGGTGCTTGGTCTGCATGACCTGCCGCTGGCAGGCGACATGTGGGAAGTCGTGAAGAACGAGAAGATTGCGCGGCAAATGGTTGGCGAACGCAAGCAAATTGCCGAGGATGGCAAGGTGCAGACCACGCGCGCGCTCACGCTGGAAGATATCTTCTCGCAGTACAAGACGGGCGAAATCAAGGAACTGAACCTGATCGTACGCGTCGACTTCCAGGGTTCGCTGCAACCGGTTGTGGACTCCTTCGAGCAGCTGTCGGAAAAGAGCAGCAAGGGCATTAAGCTGCGCGTGCTGTCTGCGGATGTGGGTAACATCAGCGAAAGCGACATCATGCTCGCCAGCGCGTCCGGCGCGATCGTGCTCGCCTTCAACGTCGATATCGATACTGCGGCGCGGCGTTCGGCGGAGCAGCATCACGTAGAAATTCGCAAGTACGACGTGATCTACAAGATGCTGGAAGACATCGAACTGGCGCTCGAAGGGATGCTCGAACCCGTGTACGCCGACAAGCAGATTGGCGTGGCGGAAGTCCGTCAGGTGTTCCGGATCCCGAAGGTCGGCACGAT
Source organism: uncultured Chloroflexota bacterium (assembly GCA_937988705.1). Taxonomy (GTDB): domain Bacteria; phylum Chloroflexota; class Anaerolineae; order Aggregatilineales; family Phototrophicaceae; genus Flexifilum. The sequence continues at coordinate 9,954 of CALKIA010000671.1, forward strand.
TGCCGGTTCAATGGTGAAGGAAGGCGAAATCCGCCGCAATGCCCGCGCGCGCGTCAAGCGCAGCGGTCATCTCGTTGTGGAAAACGTGTCGGTGAGTTCGCTGAAGCGCATGACCGAAGATGTGCGCGAAGTCCGCGCGGGTTATGAATGCGGGATCGCGCTGAACAACGTGCCCGATATTCAGGTGGGTGACCTCATCGAGTTCTATATTTCGGAACGGGTCAGTTAACGCTGCGATCTGTTGACTGGTGTGGGGTAGGGACAGGGTATTGCCTGTTCCTGCCCTTGTATCGGAAGGATGTACAGCATGAGCATCAAACAGGCCCGGGTGGGCGGGCGGATTCGCCAAATCCTTAGCGAACTGCTGCTGCGTGAAGTGTCTGATCCTCGCCTCATTGGCATTACCATCACTGATGTAGAACTTGACCCCGAATTGATGTATGCCCGTGTTAAAGTCAACGCCTTAGGTGAAGAAGAGCGCGCTGAAGAAGTGTTGTTCGCTTTAGGGCATGCGAAGGGCTTTTTGCGCCGCGAGGTGGCGAAGCGGGTGCGCTTGCGCAAAGCGCCGGAACTGACCTTTGTGTGGGATGCCAGCCTCGAACGCGGCGAGCGCCTCAACAAGATCATCTCCAGCCTCGAAATTCCGCCACCTGATCCGCTGGATGCCGTATTGGACGACGATTTGCTGGGTGACGAGGACGATGACGACGATCAACTGGATTAAGGCGACCGAGGCGGTCGATAAGGCGCAGACGCTGCTGATTGTGACGCACGTTAACCCGGATGGTGACGCGATTGGGTCGCTGCTGGGCCTGGCTAATGGCTTGCGCGAACGTGGCAAGTCACCCGTGCTGGCAGTCGATGGTGGCGTGCCAGACTTTCTGCGCTTTCTCCCCGGTTCAGACACGATTCTGTCCGAACTCACGGCAGGCGAATGGGATCTGGTTATCTCGGTGGATTCCAGCGATGCCGGACGGTCAGGCAACGTAGGAACATACGGGCAGGAACACAGCCAGACGATCATTAATCTGGATCATCATCCGACGAACACGTTGTTCGGGCACATTCATGTGGTGATTCCGGAGGCGGTGTCTGCGACCGAAATTGTGTACAAGTGGCTGTTGGAAATGCAGCAGCCCATCACGCGGGCGGTGGCGATGCCCCTGCTCACGGGGTTGGTGACTGATACGAATGGCTTCCGCACAAGCAATGTCAACGCAACAACGCTGGAGATTGCACAGCGGCTGATGGAAGCGGGCGCATCGCTCACGGAGATTACCGCGCGAACCTTGGGCAGCACTCCGTATCAAACGATCCAGTTGTGGAAACAAGTGCTGCCCAGCGTTGAACTGGACGGCGGTGTGATCCACGCGACGATCCGGCGGCAGGATTTCCCGAACGTTGAAGCCGGTGACAACTCCAGCGGCGGGTTGGTGACCTTTCTGCTGACGGCGAACGAAGCCCTCGTGTCGGCCATCTTCAAAGAACTCACAGATGGGCGTATCGAACTGTCCTTCCGCTGCAAGCCCGGTTTTGATGTGGGGATGCTGGCGCTCAGCCTCGGCGGTGGCGGTCATCGACAGGCATCAGGCGCGACGATCGCTGGCCCGGTGGAACAGGCGAAGATGCGGGTACTGCCGCTGCTGCGCCAAGTCGTCGCCTCTGGCAACCTGACCATCGTCTGATGTTCGGCTTTCTCAATATCGACAAGCCGCTCGGTATGACCAGCCATGACGTCGTGGCCAAAGTGCGGCGTAAACTGGGCATCAAGAAAATCGGCCACGCCGGGACGCTCGATCCGCTGGCGTCCGGCGTGCTGATTCTGTGCGTGGGCGCGGCGACGCGTTTAAGCGAATACGTTATGGATTCGACCAAGCGCTACCGCGCCCGCGTGCGTTTGGGCGTCGTTACCACGACCTATGATGCGGAAGGCGCGGTCACCCGCGAGCGCGACGCGACCCACATCACGCGTGCGGACGTCGAACAGGCGCTGCTGCCGTTTCTCGGCGCGATTGACCAGGTTCCGCCCATGTTCAGTGCCATCAAGCAGGGCGGGGTGAAACTCTATGATCTGGCACGCGCTGGGAAGACCGTTGAACGCGAACCGCGGGCCGTGCGCATTGATGTGCTCACTGTCACCGAGTGGCAAGAGCCGGAATTTACGCTAGAGGTCACATGCAGTGCGGGGACGTATATCCGCTCACTCGCGTTCGATCTCGGCGAAGCGCTGGGAGTTGGCGCACATCTGGCCGGACTGGCGCGGGTTGCCAGCGGTCGCTTTGCGCTGGAACAGGCCGTCACCCTCGCTGACTTCCTCGCGGCTGAGAATCCCCAGATGTATCTCATTCAACCCCGTTCGGATTTGCTCGGCATGCTCCCGCTCACGCTCAACGCAGAGATGGAAAACGATGTCAAGCACGGGCGGATGCTGCCGCTCAGTGGGACGTATGCGCCCGGGACGCTGGCACTGGCTTCCAACGTCATGGGCGAAACCGTATGCGTTGTGCGCGCATCCGGCGAGTTCTGGAAACCAGAAAAAGTGTTTTCAGAGTAAAATGAGCGGGTATCACCGCTTTGAGGACTAACCAGCATGAATCACGTGTACGATCTCGCCACCATCCAGCTTGACCAGCCGTCCGTCGTGTCCATCGGTGTCTTTGACGGTGTGCATCGCGGGCATCAGCATTTGATCCGGCGTTTGGTCAGGTCGGCGCGGGAGAGTGGACGCTTGGCGGTCGTACTGACTTTCTTCCCGCACCCGGATGTTGTACTGCGGGGCTTGACGGGGCGCTATTATCTGACGACCCCGCAGCAGCGCGCCGACCTGATGGGCGAACTTGGCGTAGACCACGTCATTACGCTGCCGTTCAACGAAGCGTTCCGGCAGATCCGGGCGGCGGCGTTCGTTGACATGATGCGCGAACACCTCAAGCTCGAGTCGCTGTGGGTGGGCGCGGATTTTGCGCTCGGCTACAAGCGCGAAGGTACGGTCGAGTTTCTGCGGGCGCAGGGGACGGACAAAGGCTTCACGTTGGAAGCGATTGATCTGGTCGGCGAGGATGGCACGGCGACTTTCAGCAGTACGGCCGTGCGTGATGCGCTGGCTGCGGGCGATCTGGAGGAGGCGCGGCGGTTGCTCGGACGGTCATACAGCGTCTCCGGCGAAGTCGTGCACGGCGACCATCGTGGGCGCACGATCGGCTTTCCCACCGCCAATATCGCCGTGTGGAGCGAACAGCTCGTCCCGGCGAATGGCGTGTATGCGGGTTGGGCGACCGTCGGCGGGGAACGGCATATGGCCGTGACGAATGTCGGTCTGCGCCCCACGTTCGAGGGCGACAGTCTGCGCGTTGAAGCGCATTTGCTGGACTTCAACCGGGAAATCTACGGTGAAATCGTGACGTTCACGTTTGAGACGCGCTTACGCCCCGAACAGAAATTTAACGGCATTCAGGAATTGATGGTGCAAATTGGGCAGGACGCCCAGACCGGGCGCGCCTATCTGCGCGCTAATCCTCATCCTTGACGCGATAGCCGAGCCGCTTCATCAACTGCTCGTCGCTGCGCCAGTTCTTCAACACTTTGACGTGGAGTTCCAGAAAAACCTTGCCATCCAGCATTTCTTCGAGGTCGGCGCGCGCTTGTGATCCGATCCGCTTGATCATGTCGCCACCTTTGCCGATGATAATCCCCTTTTGCGTATCGCGTTCGACGTAAATTGTCGCGTTGATCGCGTTCACATTCTCTTTTTCCGAGAAACCATCGACTTCTACAGCTACTGAATACGGGATTTCCTGATCTGTGTTGAGCATGATCTTCTCGCGTACCACTTCGGCGGCGATGAAACGCATGTTCATGTCACTAGTCTGGTCGGAAGGGTAGTAACGCGGCCCGGTCGGCATCTGGTCGATGAGATAGGTGAACAGGTCGTCAACGCCTGTGCCTTCCTGCGCGCTGATCAGGAATTGGGCGTCGTGGGGAATGAGCGCAGTGTGCGCCGCGATGTTCCCCGCGCGATTGAAATCAGTCAGCAGGTCGATTTTGTTAAGCGCGAGCACGACGGGCGTCTCCCCACGCAGCCGCGCGACCGTCTCCGCGACATGCCGATCCCCTGCTTCTGGTTTCTCCGAGACGTCCAGCAGCAGCAGAATGATATCCGAGTCGCGGAAGGCGGACTCCGCTATGCGCACCATGTACTCGCCGAGGCGGTGCTGGGGTGCGTGCAAGCCGGGCGTGTCGATGAACATGATCTGCCCGTGATCGGACGTGTAGATGCCGAGCTGACGTTTGCGCGTGGTCTGCGGCTTGGGGCTGACGATGGCGATCTTCTGCCCGATCAGCCGATTGATCAGCGTGGACTTGCCGACATTCGGTCGGCCAACGACCGCCACCACGCCGGAACGGTGGTCTTCCGGCAAATTATCATTGAACACATCGTCTAGATTAGTCATTTTCCCTCGTGAGTTAAAAGTCGGAAGTCAAAGCAAAAAGGATACGTTTCTTTTTACTTTCAAGGCGCTGCACGATCCGGCAAGTCTCTGCAACCGATATGGACGTCGGCCGCGCTAAAAACTGTCTTGCCAGTCTGCCAGCGTGTGGAAGCGAGGTAGATAGTGCACAATGCGCGGCGGAATGGTTGCCGCGGTCGTCTCCGGCGCGATCAAGGCAATGGGTCGGGCGGCGGGAACCGGATCTGCCGCTGTGGCGTACACCAGCACCTCGATTGGCTGCACAAGATCCAGATGCTTGATATACATCATCTCATCTTTGCCGTCGTTGCGGTAGCCGAAAACTTCCGCGCGCGGGTAGAGATTGCTCTTGTTCAGGATGAAATCCCAGGCCTCATCACCCACCAGCATTTCACCGTAATCCAGTGCGACCAACCCCGGCACAATCGACAAATGCGGCTTGCCGAGAAAGCGTACCGCATAACGCACGGTCAACATGCCGCTGATGATCGGGTTTTCTGGCGCGAACGCGCGCGGCGTCAACGCTTGCAGCCCGCCGATCCCGAGGATCGAACCATCAAACAAATCTGAGATCGGCTGGCGGGGTGGGATCGCTTTTGGCATTAGTGGTGCGGTGCAGCGTGGGCGGTCACCACGACCGCATGCGCTTCCGCTTCCGGTTCGGTGGCGTGTGCTGCGTCGGCGCTGGGGGCGGCGTGACCATGATGCCCGGAATCTTTCGGCTGATTGATGTCGTCGAAGTTGCGGTAAGGCTGAACAACGCCGACCCAGCCACCAACGCCGACGATGAGCAGGATCAAGCCTCCGAGGACCACCAGCCCGAGTGCGTTCGCGTCCGCGGTTGCGCCCTGAATTACGCCGATGGCCAGCGCGAGTATCATCAGAATGACGCCGATCCCGGCAGCGAGCGCCAACCCAAACGTGAGCGGGTTATTGGTATGTTTCGTGCGAATGTTCACGGAATTGTTGCTCCTGTCATCTATTGCGTGTAAAAACATCACTCAATTTTGCCCTTTCAGATGGAGCGCGTCAACCCTGATGCTCATTTGGAGAAAAGAGGAGCGATGAAACGCATTATGCTCATCCGGCACGGACAGACCGACTGGAACTTAGAAGAACGTTGGCAGGGAAATACGGACGTTCCACTGAACGCGGAAGGTCTTATGCAGGCGCGGGCGGTGGCGGCGCGGTTGAAGAAAGACCGGGTGACGGCGGTCTATTCCAGCGATTTGATGCGCGCCAAAGTGACGGCGGATGTAATTGCCGAAGCGCACGGCTTGACCGCGCAGGGCGATCCCCGTTGGCGCGAACTAAATCTCGGCGTGTTTCAAGGGCTGACATGGCACGAAATCAAGGCGCGCTACCCGAAAGAAGTTGAGCGGATGCACACCAATTATATGGGGTATGCCACGCCGAAGGGCGAGTCGCGCCAGTCCATGCAGGATCGCGCGTATGCGTCGCTGCTGGAAATCGTGGCACGCGAACCCGACGCCTCGCAGACGGCCATCGTCTCGCATGGTGGTACGATCCGGGTGGTTTTGCTTCGGTTGTTTCAGGAGCAGCAGATCGAAAAGCGATCCATCAGCAATACCAGCGTGACTACGATGGAGACAGATGGGCAGACATGGCGTTTGATCAAATTTGCGGATACATCACATCTGATTTCCGCTAAAGATCACGAATCTTTGTGAGGGTTGTCTCATTGGCGCACGCGGATGCAAATGGTATGATCAGCCAACGTTACCGACACATATGCGGAGAAAAGCTAAATGGCACGCAGCAAAGTAACAGTGGTGGGTGCAGGAAATGTAGGTGCGACTTGTGCGCACTGGATCGCTAGCCGTGAAATCGCGGATGTGGTCTTGATCGACATCCTCGACGGCGTGGCGAAGGGCAAGGCGCTTGATCTCGCCGAATCCGCACCCGTCATGAAATTTGACCTCAAAATGACTGGTGGCAGCGACTATGCGCTGAGCGCCAATTCGGACGTGGTGGTGATTACGGCGGGCGTTCCCCGCAAGAAAGACCCGGTGACGGGGCAGTTCCCCAGTCGTGATGATCTGGTGCGCACGAATCAAAAGATCGTCGGCGAAGTCGCGCGCGAAGTCGCCAAGCACTCGCCGAATGCTATCCTGATTATCGTCTCGAACCCGCTGGACGCCATGTGCCATGTGGCGCTGAACGAAAGCGGCTTCCCGGCCAACCGCGTGATTGGTCAGGCGGGCGCGCTCGATACTGCGCGCTACAAGGCATTCCTCGCTGAAGCCCTTAACGTGAGCGTCCGTGACATTCACGGCATCGTGCTGGGCGGCCATGGCGACGAAATGGTACCCCTGCCGCGTCACACGTCAGTCGCCGGTATTCCTGTCCGCGAACTGCTGCCCGAAGACAAGCTGCAAGCGATCATCGAACGCACGCGTAAGGGCGGCGGCGAAATCGTCGGGCTGATCGGTGTGAGCGCGTGGTATGCACCGGCGGCGGGCACGGTCGAAATGGTCGAGGCGATTGTCCGTGACCAGAAGCGCGTTATCCCATCGGCCGTGCTGCTCAATGGACAGTATGGCTATGATGGCCTCTTCGTCGGCGTGCCGGTCGTGCTCGGCAAAGACGGCGTCGAAAAGATCATCGAGATGGATCTGAACGACGAGGAAAAGGCGATGCTCGAAAAGAGCGCCAATGCCGTCAAGTCGGTCGTGGGCGTACTCGGTTACTAATCTGCTATTCATCGGTACCTGATACAAAAAGGGCTGAGGCGTTGTCTCAGCCTTTTTGTATTGGAGCGATGGACTTTACGCTTACGCGGATCTGCACAAATGAAAACATTTGAACGTTGGTTTGAGGGATTATTGTAGGGCAGTCGCTATATTGTTCTGCTGCCGGTCATTTTTAGTCTTTTAATTGCGCTGGCGCTGTTCTCAATGGCGACCGTCGATACGATCATCCTTATCTGGCATCTGCTGCCCTATACAGCCCTGGAAGAATCCGCCCGCCTTACGCTGCAAATCGATACGATTTCGGCGGTCGTGGGGGCGCTGGATGTCTACTTGATCGCAGCATTGATGCTGTTGGTGGCACTCGGTCTGTATGAGTTGTTCGTCGCCCGCATTGATCAAGCGGAAAATTCGGAATTTGCCAAGCGCCTGCTGCTCTTCAAGCGCTTTGACGATTTTAAAGATCGCCTCGCCAGTGTCGTGCTGATCGTGCTGGTGGTCAAGTTTTTCCAACAAGCACTCCACCTCAAATACGAAGCGGTGACGGATTTGCTCTTTCTATCCGTCGGAATCGCACTCGTGGGTGTGGCGCTGTTCCTCACCAAGAAGCCAAAAGGTGTTGACAGCGACGAGAGCAACGCTTAGTTATTCGACGTGAATAACGCGACCTTCAGCGGCGCGGATGAGCCGATCCCGGACCGCCGCCCCCAGGCCTGCCGTTTCGGGTAAATGCGTGAGAATCACCGTCATGCCGCGCTGGTCGAACTCGCGCAGCGCTGCGAAGAGGTGTGCCCCCATGCCAGCCGCATCAGCGTCCAGGCTGATCACGTCGGCAGGTAAGCCTACGAAGTGCGGACGCTCGTCCTCGCTTGTCAAAATACCGACAATTTCGCCAGCGGCGGAACGCTCCTGAGCTTCGGCCAGCATCCGCGCAAGCACGGCCGGACGTGGCCCATCGAACAGGCGCATTTGAGCGTGCGGTGAGTAATGCTTGATCAACTGCCCCGGCGCGGCGGCGGCTGCGTCCATGGCCAGATATTGCGACCGTGTTTGTAAGCCGGGAATGATCGTCCGCAGGTGTTCCAGAGTGACGCCGCCGGGGCGTAAGATTACCGGAACATCGGTTAAATCCAGAACGGTCGATTCCAAACCGATGGGGGCGGCTCCGCCATCGAGAATTAGGTCAATGCGGCCGCCGAGGTCTTCAAGGACGTGGGCGGCGGTCGTGGCGCTTGGTCGACTAAAGGTGTTGGCGCTGGGTGCGGCAATTGGGCGGTCCGACGCTGCGATTAAGCCCGCGGCCACCGGATGACTTGGCATGCGCACGGCGACTGTGTCGCGTCCAGCGGAAACGGTTGCCGGGATATTCGGATGCCGCTTAAGCACGAGCGTCAGCGGGCCTGGCCAGAACGCGCGCGCCAGTTCGAGCGCGAGATCGGGCAGATCGATGGCGACGTTCGTCAGCATGTCGAGCGTGCTGATGTGCACGATAATCGGGTCAGACGCGGGGCGATTCTTGGCCGTATAGATGCGCTCAAGCGCTGCTGGATTGGTGGCATCTGCGCCGAGGCCGTAGACCGTTTCGGTCGGAAATGCCACCAAGCCGCCGGAGCGAATTAAGGCGGCGGCGTCGGCAAGCAGAGCTGCTTCCGGCTGCACCGGGTTGATAGTGAGAACCCGCGTCATGCGCCACCCAGAACAGCGCCGACGAAGGCCGGATAACCGCGGACAAAGTCGGTGATGCTCACAACGCCGCGACCTTCCAACTGTACGCGGGTGGGGTAGAACAAGCCGTCACCTGTGCCGACGGCGATCTGCCCGCCGCGCTCGACTACCCGCCCACGGTCGGCGCTGCCTTCGCCCACCGTGCCGCCGTGAATCTTCAAACCTTTGCCTTCCCATGACGTAACTGTGCCCGGCCACGGGGTGAAGGCACGCATTGTACGCTCGATCTGCGCCGCGCTCTCGCTCCAGTTGATGCGGCCTTCTTCTTTCTCGATGCGCGGGGCGAAAGTGGCGAGTGTATCATCCTGCGGGATGGACTGAATGGAGCCGCTCAGGTAACCGGGCAGCGTCTCGATCAGCAGTTCGCCACCGAGCACAGACAGTTTGTCATGCAGCGATTGTCCGGTTTCGTCCGGTGCCAGTGAGACGGCGCGTTGGCTGAGCATCGCGCCTGTATCCAGCCCAGCATCCATCTTCATGATGGTGATGCCCGTCTCGGCGTCACCCGCGCGGATGACCGCCTGAATTGGCGCCGCACCGCGCCAACGGGGGAGCAGCGAGGCGTGGACGTTGATCGACCCGTGCGGCGGAATGTCGAGGACGGTTTGCGGGAGAATCTGCCCGAAAGCGGCGACGATGTAGACATCCGGCGACCACTGACGCAGTTCGGCAATCGCTTCGGCGCGGCGAATCTTTTCCGGTTGCTGGATAGGGATGCCCGCTTCCAGCGCCACCTGCTTAATCGGGGACATTTGCAGCTGACGATTGCGACCCGCCGGGCGGTCGGGCTGCGTGACCACGCCGATTACCTCATGGTGCGCAATCAACTGGCGCAGGACGGGAACGGCGAAATCGGGGGTTCCCATGAATACGACTTTTGCCACTGTCTCACTCCGAGGGTTGTCCACACTGTTAAACTCGATCATAATCACTAAAGCTGTCAATCATAGACCGAATGCTTATGCCGCTCGAAAAACGCTGGATCGTCGCCCCGAAGACCCCACCAGATCATCTCGCCCAATACCGCGAGATGAGCCCGATTGTCGCGCAAATCCTGTACAATCGCGGTCTAACCGACCCGGCGGATGCGTATCGCTTTCTGCACGCTGACGATCTCAACCCGGGGAGTTTACTCTCGCTCAAAGGCAAGCGCCCATCCATTGATCGCGCGCTCGCTCGCATCCGGCAGGCGATTCGCGCCAACGAGCCGATTGTCGTCTACGGCGATTTTGATGCGGACGGCGTGACTTCAACGGCGCTGCTTGTCGAAGCGCTGAAAGCCTTAGGAGCACGGGTCGCGCCCTACATTCCGCATCGCGTCGATGAGGGCTACGGCGTCAACAATGAGGCGCTGCTCAAGATTGCGCGGTGGGGCGTCAAGCTGGTGATCACCGTCGACTGCGGCATTCGCTCAGTTGAAGAGGTGGAAGAGGGCAAGGCGCTGGGCCTCGACATTATCGTGACCGATCATCATTCGCTCGGCCCGGAACTGCCGAAAGCTTATTCCGTCATCAACCCTAAATGCGACGATGCCAATTATACCGAAGATATGCTGGCGGGCGTGGGGGTAGCCTACCGTCTCGCCGAAGCGCTGTTCACGATTGCCGGTATTGGCCAAGCCAAAGCCGCGAATGGGCGCGCGCCGACGCCGGATGATTTCCTTGATCTCGTTGCCATTGGCACCGTGGCCGATCTCGCGCCGCTCAACCGCCTCGAAAACCGGATTCTAGTCAAGCGCGGCCTCCAGATCATGAACGAAACGCGGCGCATGGGCTTGCGGGCGCTGTTCGAAGTCGCGCAGTTGAAACTGGGGAGTATTGACGCCGGTTCGATTGGTTTTGGGATCGGGCCGCGGATCAACGCGGCGGGGCGGTTGGATGACGCTATGCTCGCCTATGAACTGCTCTCGACGACCGACCCCAATAAAGCGGGACAGTTGGCGGTGCGTTTGCAGGCGCTTAACGTGCAGCGGCAGGAACTGACCCGTGCGGCGCAGGACATGATCCGCGAGAAGCTTGAGGATGCTGAGGCGCTGCCACTGATCTTCGCCGGCGACCGCCATTTTCAACCGGGGATCGTCGGCTTAGTGGCGGGGCGTCTAACTGAGGAATTCTATCGTCCGGCGGTCGTCATGGAAGAAGGCGATCTAGAAAGCCGCGCCTCCTGCCGCAGCATCCCGCAGTTTGATATCACACATGCGCTTGATCAATGTGCATCACTGTTGGTGCGCCATGGCGGGCACGCGCAGGCGGCGGGCTTTACCATCCTGAACGAGAACATCCCCGAATTCAAAGACAAGCTGATGACGCTCGCCCGCAACGCCCTGCGTGGACAGGATCTGCTGCCTACGCTGGAAATTGACATGGAAGTCGATGCGGCTGACGTGTCGTTGGATCTCGCCATGGAACTGCGCCAGCTCGAACCGACCGGACACATGAACCCGACGCCGACGCTGATCACTCGCAACCTACGGGTACAGGAGTGGCGCACCGTAGGGCAGAAAGATCAGCACTTGAAATTGCGTTTGGGACGCGCTGGTTTATCCACGCTGGACGCAATCGGCTTTAATCTCGCGGGAGATTGGAGTGTGAAGAATGGCGATTACGTCGATGTCGCCTATCAACTTGAGATCAACGAGTGGAATGGCAATACGACCGCGCAGCTGCGCCTGCTTGATATCAAGCGAACAGGTACATGGTGAAGATGCCTGTATCGTATGCTTTTGCTAGACAAGGACGAGGCATATCTCGTCTCTACAGGGTGATGGTCGGACTTGCGCTGATGCTTGTCCTGAGTGTGACCAGAGTTCACGCTTTTGAACGCAATCCGTTTGGCATCATTGAAGGTTTCTGGCTGCCGGATGAAGCCTGCGCGCTGGGAGCGGGTTGGGAGCGCATCATCTTCGATTGGGCGCAGCACCAGCCAGATAGCGGCACAGACTGGTATACGCTCAATGTGGATGATCGGTGGCTGAAGGCGGCTAACCACTGCGGACGCGAGGTCGTCGCGGTGATCAAGCACACGCCCGCGTGGGCCACCGATGGTACGCCGCTGATCGGCGTGCCGCGCGGCCTGTATCTTCCGGTGGACGACCCCAACAATGTGTGGGCGAGTTTTATTCGCCGTACGGCGGAATACTATGACAGCCGGGGTGTGGAGCGGTTCATCATCTGGAATGAGCCGGACATCGAGCCGGGGACGTATGGCTACGAGTTTGAAGGCTCGCTGGAAGATTACTACCAATTGCTGCGCGTGGCCTATCTCGCGGCCAAAGAGGGCAACCCACGCGCAGAGATCAACATCGCCGGGACGACCTATTGGCATGATGTGAATGCGCGGCGGCGGCTCTATCTGGATCGGCTGCTAGAACGCATCGTCGCTGATCCCGAAGCTGCTGCGAATAACTACTACTTCGATGCTGTAAACCTGCATATCTACTTCCGTGCGGAGACCGTCTACCAGATTGTGAGCGAAACGCGCGCGCTCCTCGACCGCTACGGCTTGACCGATAAGTCGATCTGGCTGGCGGAAACCAACGCCGCGCCGAATCTTGATCCCGGTTGGCCGGTTCAGCGCCCCAACTGGCAAATCGATCTCGATCAACAGGCGGCGTTTTTGGTGCAAGCGGCGGCGCTGGCCTTAGCGGCGGGCGCGGATCATATGGCCGTGTACAAGCTGTTTGATCAAGGGTTGCCGTCCGGCGCGGAGTCGTTCGGCATTTTGCGCCCGGATGGCACACGCCGACCCGCCTTTGCGGCGTGGCAAATGGTCATCAATCGCTTCAGCGACGTGACGGGCGGAGCCTTCGCGCAGTCCGACACGGCGGATGTGGTACGGTTGGCGCACTCCAGCGGACTGGAAACGTGGGTCGCGTGGGCGCGCTCCGCTGAACCCGCGCAAATCACCGTCAGCGCCACAGCTGATAAAGCCTACTTGATCGACCAAACTGGTAGTATCATGGACGTACGTCCGTTCAACGGCGTGTATACGCTGTCTCTACCTGCTGCCCGCTGTAACCGGGTCGATGGCTGTGCCGTCGGCGGCCAGGTCACACTGCTGGTTCAAGGGGATGGGGCAGGCGCTACAATTGTTCAGGAAATGACGCAAGCGGGACTTGTGCCGCTGGTAGGGGAGAGTAATTAACTTGAGCAGTACACCAAAACCATTTTCATATGGCGGGCAAGCCGTGATCGAAGGCGTGATGATGCGCGGCGCGCACAAGTTCGCAGTGGCTGTGCGTAACCCGCAGGGCAAAATCGTCATCCATGAGCAACCCTTGAACGCAGCACTGTACCGGGGGCGAGTCGCACGTACACCATTTTTGCGCGGTCTGGTCGGCCTGTGGGATGCCCTTGGCCTCGGCACGCGCGCGTTGATGTGGTCGGCGGATGTGGCGCTGGAAGAAGAGGATCAGAAGCCGGCAAAGGCAGCGGTGACTACCAATGGATCCGCTCCCGCGTCAGATAGCGTACCCCAGACCGCCGAGGAAAAAGCGAACTCGATCTTCACCGGGGCATTGGGTATCGGCACAGTTGCCGTTTCGCTAGCTTTTGGCGTTGGCCTGTTCTTCATCTTCCCGACTGCGGCGGCAACCGCCGTTGGATCGCTGGTCGGCTGGCAGGATTATCCCCTTGCGGTGAACCTCATCGAAGGGGTCATCCAGCTCACGTTGCTTATCGCCTATTTATCGCTCATCAGCCTTATGCCAGATGTCAAGCGGCTGTTTGGGTATCATGGGGCTGAACACAAGACGATCAACGCCTATGAAGCAGGTGCTGAATTGACGCCGGAGATCGTTGCTACGTACCCCATCGAGCACCCGCGCTGCGGTACGGCCTTCCTGTTGACCGTGTTTTTTATCAGTCAACTGGTGTTCGCCCCGTTTGGTCGTCCGGAGTTTGTACTGCTCATCCTCTCGCGGGTGATCCTGATCCCCGTGATTGCGGGCATCTCTTACGAGTTCATCCGATGGACGTCGAAGAACATGCATAGACCGCTTGTGCGCCTGATCGTCATCCCGAATCTGGCGCTGCAGCACCTGACGACCCGTCAGCCCGATTTGCAGATGCTCGAAGTGGCGATTGCGTCGTTCAAGCGTGTTCTCGTGTCAGAAAGTCTGCTGACCGAACAAGAAGCCTCCCCGGTTCCGGTTACGATGTCTGAAACCTCAATCGCTCCCGGCGATTAGCCCCATTTCCTACCCCAACGGAGACATCCATCCGTTGGGGTACACACTGTCATCAGCAGTTTTGATGAAAAACGTAAACTTTTCTATGGAGTTCGTTATAATCAGTTCAAGTTGTTATTGATGACAGGAATATTTACGCGTGCCGATTCATGTCTCGTGGGGCAATGCAGAGAAGACCTATACCTGCTTTGAATATACTGGCAACTGGACGTGGGCAGAATATTACCAGTCCATTCAGGAAGGTTATGCGCTGACCAAAGATCTGCCGTATCCGGTCAATATTCTGCTTGATCTCTCCGAGGCGCGGCTGATGCCCACTGGTTTGCTGACCAATATTCAGTCGTCGATGGATCATCCACCACGCCACTTTACCCTCGCGGCGATTGTATCCACCTCGCCGTTTATCGCAGCGGTGGCCGATATGATCGATCGGGTCTACGGTCGGCAAGGCATCAAGTTCAAAGTCTTTGCGACGCGCGCCGAAGCCGTCCAGTATCTGGCAAAGTACGATCAGACCACGACCAATTCGTCGGAGTGAACTAGTGCTATTGGCCGAACTCGCCGCGCTATTGGTTGTCCGCCGCTAAGCGTTTGAGTTCATACAGCTTTGTCAGCGCCTCGATCGGGCTGAGATCATCCACCTTGAGATCCCGGAGCGCACTCAGCGCCGGGTTGGGAGAGTCGTCGAACATTTTCAACTGACCGGGGTTCTGCCGCTTCTTCTTGAGCGACGGATGTTCGAAGTTGTTACCGGTCTCTTCCAACTGTTTGAGCAGTTCCCGCGCGCGTTCAACCACGGGACGCGGCATTCCTGCCAACTGTGCGACATGTACTCCGTAACTGCGATCCGCGCCGCCCGACTGCACCTTATGCAGAAACACCACCTGATCGCCTTCTTCGGCCACGCCCACGTTGAAGTTGCGTGCCCGCGGCAGGATGTTCGGCAGTTCGGTGAGCTCATGATAGTGCGTCGCAAACAACGTTCGGCAGTTGAGGCGCGGATGGTTGTGGAGGTACTCGATCACCGCGCGCGCGATAGCCAACCCGTCATAGGTAGAGGTGCCGCGCCCGACCTCATCCAGGATCAACAGGCTGCGGTGGGTGCTGCCCGATAGTAACCGGGCGGTTTCGACCATTTCGACCATGAAGGTGCTGTAACCCGCATGAATTTCGTCCTGCGCACCGATGCGCGCGAAGATGCGATCCACCAGCCCGATCACCGCTTCGTCGGCGGGCACAAATGAACCGATCTGGGCCATGAGCGTGATGATCGCTACCTGCCGGATGTAGGTCGATTTGCCTGACATATTCGGCCCGGTGATGATATGGATGCGCGACATACTGTCAAAGTGGGTGTCGTTGGGTATGTAGCGCGCACCACCTTCCAGCATCCGCTCGACGACCGGATGGCGGCCATCCTTGACGATGAGCAGATCGTCTTCGGTGAGGGTAGGGCGACAGTAACCTTCACGCACGGCAACCTCGGCGAGCGCGAGGAATACGTCGAGGTGCGCCAAGGCCCGGGCTGTGTTGAGCAGCCGATCCGCCGATTCGCAGAAGGCCTGACACAACTCCGCGAAGATGCGCTTTTCGACCGCGAGGATCTGTTCTTCTGCATTCAGGACGAGCGTCTCGTACTCTTTCAGTTCCGGCGTGATGTAACGTTCGGCATTGACGAGCGTTTGCTTGCGCACGTAGTCAGCCGGGACGCGGTTAGTTTGCCCGCGGGAAACTTCGATATAGTAACCAAAGACCTTGTTGAAGCCGACTTTGAGCGTGGGAATGCCGGTGCGCTCTTTTTCTTTGGGTTCGAGATTGGCGATCCATTCGCGGGCATCGCGCGTTGCATGAAGGATGTCGTCTAATTCCGGCGAGAAGCCCGGACGAATGATGCCGATCGTCTCCTTGATGACGGCGGGCGCTTCCTCCGAAATCGCCTGTTCGATCTGTTCGCGGATGGGATCGCAGGGATCAAGTCGTTCGGCGATGGCGCGGAGCTGAGGCAGCTTCTCAATTAAGGCGCGGATTGGGGCCACGGCTTCGAGGCTTTGCCGGAGCGCCAGCAGCTCGCGCGGGCCGGAGCGCCCGATAAGCAGGCGATTGGTGAGGCGTTCAAGGTCGGAGAGGGGTTTCAGGCGCGCGCGCAGTTCGGCGCGCAGCATGCCGTTTTCCACCAGGGTCTGCACGCCGTCCTGGCGGGCCTGAATGGCGGGCAGGTCGAGCAGGGGTTTGC
>CALKIA010000672.1 GCA_937988705.1 uncultured Chloroflexota bacterium
ACATGCCACGCGGCTCCAGAACGGAGCGGATGGTCGGGAAGAGGAAGTCCGACGATGTGAAAATGAAGTCCACGCCGGGGTTAGCGGTGATGGCGGCTTCGAGGTTTGCCAAAGCAGTTGCCGCATCCCATTCCGTCGCGACTTCGATGGGGGTGTTGAACATGCCCGGGTAGGCTTCGTTGTAGCGGGTGATCACATTGAAGAAACCGTCACGACGACCAATCG
The DNA here is from genome assembly GCA_937988705.1 of uncultured Chloroflexota bacterium. Classification (GTDB taxonomy): domain Bacteria; phylum Chloroflexota; class Anaerolineae; order Aggregatilineales; family Phototrophicaceae; genus Flexifilum. The sequence goes on from CALKIA010000672.1 coordinate 226, forward strand.
CATTCGTATCTTGCAGCGCGCCGACGAGGATGAGCGGGGTGATGGGTTCGCCGGTGACTTCGAACTGGCGCAGGGCCTTTTGGGCGATGAATTCGACGGCCTGTTCGGTGGCGCTAACGTTATCAGCCACCACGACGATGCCACGGGACTGATCGTTCGGCGGGCGATTGAAGACCGCGATCGGAATGTCAGAGGCCTGCGCTTCGCTGACGATGGTCACGGCACTGTCGCCGTCCTGCGGGATGATGATGATGCCATCAACACCCTGCGAAATGCAATCACGCACCTGTTCCAGCTGGCGGTTAGGATCTTCGTTGGCGTTGAATTCCAGAACTTCGACGCCTTCATTGCGCAGCGTATCGGTGATGGCACGGTGACCCGCCACCCAGAATTCCGTTTCAAGATCCTGGAAACCAAAGCAGATGGTGGTCGTGTCCTGCGCAACGACGCCGGTGAAAGCCAGAGCGCCAATCATCGCGATGACGACGAGGATCAAACTACCCTTCAAAAACTTCTTAAGCATGGAGAGACTCCTTATACCAAAAAGATTCATTACTTCTAATCATCCCTCACGGGTTTAAGGCGTGAGGGATGTGGAAGCCAACCCTATTTTCGAACGGGAAAGGTTAACGCTTGGGTTTCCCTTCCGGTGTCGCGATGCGCGCTAGCGCCTGCGTGCATTCTTCCTGCACGCGCTGGTTGATGCGACGGTTTTCCGCCTTCAGCAGTTCAAGATCATGGGCTTGATAAGCTTCGAGAATGCGGCGGTGGTCGTGAATGGCGCGCATTTCGTCGTAATTCGGATGACCCTCGGCACGGACATAGAGCACGGCGGCAACCTGCGCCACGATCTCCTGCCAGTTTCGCATCAGCAGGGGATGTTCACTGCGGTTTATGAGATGCTGGTGGAAGGCCATATCCGTACTGCGAACCTGCTTGAAGTCCGCCTGCTGGATGTAAAATTGCTGCTGCTCGACCAAGTGGTTCAGCCGTTCGTAATCGGCGTCGGTTAAGTGATCGATGATGAGCTCTGCGGCAAAGTTCTCGAGCGTGACGCGCATAGAGAACAACGCATGAACATCTTCGGCATTGAATGCCCGCACAAAACAGCCTCGATTGGGAAGCGAAATGACTAAGGCTTCTCGTTCAAGGAGAATGAGCGCCTCCCGAACCGGGGTGCGGCTGACGCCAAGCTGTTCCGTGAGGGAGGCCTCGACGATATGATCATTGGGGCTCAGACGGCCCTCGATGATCGCGGTGCGAATCTGCTCAGCAACTTGTTCGCGCAGGCTCACCGCGCGTATCTGCGAAAAAACGACCATGCAGCACTATCTTTGGTTGCGAAATGCGGACGATAGAAGCGATTCAACGTCCTAAATTCAGCATAGTCAAATTGTATACAATCCACAATCATACTGTCAACTTTGTGAAATATTACACAATTTAGCTGTGGTGATAATCAGGACAGTTGGATAACAGAATGAGATGAGCTCACGGACGTTTCCGAACCACTTGACATCAGGTTGACGTGGGATGTTTCGGTCGGCGTAGGGCGGCATGATTAGGGGGGATGGTCGGTAGATAGCAAGAAGGTGGGGGGAGCAAGGTAACAGACCATCGGAATCAGATTCGAGAGCGGGCAGCAGCGCGTTGGCGGATGCTGCCATGGCAGCATCCGCAGGGGCAAATCAGTGCGTTGATTCTATTGAACGGCTTGCGAGTCCGGCCGGGCGAGGCGATTGACTTCGATTGGGGAGCCGTGTTGACCATAGACAAGATAGCGGGCAGGTACCAACGAAATGGTATCGCCTTCATTAATGTGGGCAGACTTCGCAATGAAGATCTTGAGCTCGCCGACATCCGGCACATCGACCAAGACCTTGCGGTAGTGGCCGAGATCCATAATCTGATCCACGTTGGCTTTCCAGATTTCCCCCGCACCCGTGTAGGTATCAGACACGAGCACGAGGTCTTCGGGACGCAGCGCGATCGTCGTTTCACCGTTCACAATCGATCCGTCCGGTAAGGGAAGGGTCTTACTACCGACACGAAGCGAACTGCCCTGGGCGTTCGCCTTGAGTAGGTTCATCGCACCGATGAAATCGGCTACGAACAACGTTTCCGGATTCGCATAGATGGTGCTGGGGTGATCCAGCTGCTCGATACGACCACTGTTCATCACGGCGATGCGGTCGGCCAGCGAGAGCGCCTCTTCCTGATCGTGAGTGACGAAAATCGCGGTGATCTTTAGCCGCCGCTGGATGCGCTTCAGTTCTTCACGCAGCCGGACACGCAAAATGGCATCAAGGCTGGAGAAAGGCTCATCGAGCAGGAGGATTTTGGGTTCCAGCACGATGGCACGCGCCAACGCGACACGCTGCTGCTGCCCGCCGGAAAGCTGCGCTGGAAAGCGTTTTTCGTAACCAGACAAACTGACAAGATCCAGCGAGTCGTGGACTTTCTTTTCAATGGTCGCGCGCGGCAGATGGCGCAAGCCCAGACCAAAGGCGATGTTGTCGTAGACGGTCATGTGCGGCCACAGTGTGTACTTCTGGAAGACCATGGCGGTCGGTCGCTTGTTGGCGGGGAGTTCGGTAATCGATTCACCGTCAATCTGCATATCACCGCCGGTCGCTGATTCGAAGCCAGCGATCATGCGGAGCAGCGTCGATTTGCCGCAGCCCGACGGACCGAGAATGCACATGAATTCGCTGTCCTGGACAGTAAAACTAGCTTCACTCACCGCCGTGACGCTGCCAAACCGCTTGGTCAATTGAACAATATCGAGCTTTGCCATACGTTATACCCCAAAACCAGCGGTCAGATAGCCGCCACGCAGCAGACGCTGCGCCATTAAGAGCAGTAGAAGCGAAGGCAGCCAGAGGACGACGGAGACGATGGCACCGTACTGCACGACGAGCTGACTGTTGATTAACGAGTACATCAAAACGGGCATGGTGACCACACGAGGGAGGCCGACGATCAAGGCACCCTGCGCTTCGTAGAAAGTATTGACGAAGGTCAGCAGGAGAGCAGCGGCGAGTGCGGGCATGACCATCGGCAGCGTGATCTGAATGAAGACACGCAGCGGCGAGGCGCCGACATCCAGTGCCGCTTCTTCGAGAGAACGGTCGACACCCTGAAAGGCCGCCGTCGGAATCCAAATCATCAGTAGAAGCGTATTGACGAGCTGGATCATGATGACGCCGGGGACGGTGCCGACGAGGTTCAAGCGGAAAAAGATCACGGCAATGCTGACATACAGCCCAAATCGCGGGAAAGCATTGGTAGCCAGAAACGAAAGCAGCAGGGCCTGACGACCGCGGAAACGCATCCGCGCGAAGGCGTAAGAGGCCGGCAGACAGATCACCGCCGAGAGCGCAGTAACGGTCAGCGCGAGCACAATGCTAAAGGGCAGGGCTTCCAGAATGTCGGCACGGGAAAAAGTCTGTTCCCAGAACTTCAGCCCGAACTCGTTCGGAATCAGGGAAGGGTAACGCCAGCGTTCGGCAAACGCCCAGAGCACGACGGAGTAGAGCGGGCCGAGGATCACAAGCGCGAGAATAACAAGGGCGATCAGTCCGAAACCATTCTTGCGGACCATGGTCGTGAAACTGCGACGTGTTCCTTGCCAGAAGCTCATCCCGGGCAGCGGCGCAGCGGGTTGGATAGTGGTCATTCGGCGTCCTCCTGCTGAATACGCTGACTGGCAACGGTGCGTACGTAGAGCAAACCCACCACCGAGCAGATCAAGAAGGTGATGACCGCCTGCGTTTCGGCTTCGTCAGGGCGACGGTATTGACCGAAAGTCTGCTGCATGAAGACGCCCATCATCTGCGGGGCAGCTGGCCCAAGCAGGTAAGGGACGGTGTACGCGCCGAAAATACCGAGGAAATTGAGCGAAAAGGCGATCAAGACCGGGCGTGTGATCAGCGGGAGGATGATGCGCCGGAAGATCGTGAGGTCGTTCGCGCCGACATCACGCGCGCTTTCGATGAGCGAGTCGCTGATCTGACGCAACCCGGCGGTGAGCACGAGCACGGTAAAGGGAATTGATTCCCAGACGAGCCCGATGATGATAGCGCTTGGTTTCAGGTAGGGCGTGCTGTAATCCATGAAGCCGAAGATGCTTAGTACCGTTTCGAGCGTCCCACGCGTGCCGAGGAAGCGGATCAACGCGTAGCATAAAATGATACCCGGTACGAACAAGGGAAACAGCACGAGGATTTGAACCGCTCCTGCGATCCTCCCCTGCGCGAAACGCAGATAGATCGCCAGCGGGAAACAGACAATGAAGATGACGAGCAGCGTCACAAAAACTACCTGAAAAGTGAAAACCAGATTGGAGACGCTGATGGGGTCTTGAAAGAAGGCGATGTAGCGGGAGAACGAAAGACCGGCCTCGCCCGTGGTGTCGGTGGTGAGTGTGCGGGCGATCGATTGAATGGCGGGAACGAAGATGAGGAGCACCATCAGCAGAAGTGGTGGGGCTACCAGCAGATAGGCCAGAATGAGCCCCCGCCTTTGTCGCCAAAGTGAACCGCTGGTGGAAGTGGGTAAAGTCGTCATAAATCAGTGAACCTGACCTGTGTGCGAAACAAAAGACAGCCCGTAGAGGAAAACGAGAATCAGCTCAGCAGGGTGCCGGCTGATCGGGTGTACGGGTGATTTTTCGGCGCGCGTAGGCAGGTTCTGACTGCCTACGCGCGAGCGTGCTAAGGGATGAAACTAGCTGCTACGGTCGATGTTGGTCGCGACGTTGTTGTACCAACCTTCAACCATGGCCGAACCATATTCGCCGCCGGGCCAGGTGGGAACCGTGTCAGTGATGACACTGGTGAACTGTTCCTGCAGTTCCGCCGAGAGGAGATCCCAGTTGATCGCCGGGAAGCCGCCGATTTCGGAAGTAACTGACGCCTGAATATCTTCACGAAGGACAAAGTTAGCCAGCGCCAGCGCGCCTTCCAAGTTGGCGGCATTCGATGGAATAGCTGAATAAGCGTAGCCGCCGGTGAAGGGCAGGTCTTGCAGTTGGGTCAGGCGTGTACCTTCCGGCAGCAGCTCGTTGTTGAGCGCCTGCAGAGCCTGATCCGACCACGCGGTAATCATGTTGACCGAGCCGTTGGCGAAGAGTTCGAGGACGGGGGTGTTACCTGCCGGGTACGCGCCGCCTTCATAGATCGAGTCGTGGATGCTGGCGAGCAGATCCCACGCTTCGGGGAACTGGTCGACGAGGTCTTGTTCGAATTCGCCGGGGACGAACAGGGACGGGTCCTGGCCGGTCACTTCGAAGATCGCACGGGTAACCATCGCTGCGCCGCTACCACCACGGTCAGGGCGGTTGTAAACAAATTGGCCGGGGTTCGCCTGAATCCACGCGATCAATTCGGCATAGGTCGTGGGCACATCTTCTTCGGCCACGAATTCGCTGTTGTAGGCCAGCAGAACCTGCGAACCGCGGTAGGGGATTTCTTGCGGCAGGCGATTGGTCTGGTCGCTGATGTTGGCGATATTCGGGACGTTGTCTGCGGTGATTTCAACGAAGAGGTCGTTTTCGATCCATTCGGCCACCGAATCAACGCCGATGGTTTCGAAATAATCAACCTGCGGATCGTCACCCGTGCTCATGGCCGCCAGCGCGCGGGCGGCAATATCGGCGTTACCGCCGCCGACGCCACGAACGATGGTCAAGACGACATCATACTGGGGATATTCGGCTTCAAAGGCAGGGATGACGACATTCGTCCACCAGTCGCTGATGTTCGTGTCAGAATCCGTGTAGACAAAGATTTCGCTGGGGGCATCTTGAGCGGCCAACGTCGTCGCGCTGACCAAGAGTACCAACAAGCACAACAATAGTAACTTGAACTTAAGCATAATCTTTCCTCTGCTCCTAGGGTAGCTAACTCAAACAGACCAATGAATTCTAGTGTTCGAGTATTTCTGCCGGTTTAAGTTAGGTACAAGATTTTGTTAAATAGTAAACTTGGTTTTTAATTGATGCAAATGGCAAAACAGCTCCGAAAGGTTTGGCCCGAATGTCTTTTCAGATCGTGCATCATATGGCGGCGATGGACGCAGCGCCTAATCCGCCCAATTCGCTGCGGGCGGTGGAGGAATGCTTAGGTGTAAACGCCGCCGTGATTGAGGTTGATATCATGCCGCTAGCAGACGAGGATTTTCTGTTGGTGCATGATGAGGTCTTGGAATCGGAAACGACCGGTCACGGTATGGTGAGTGAATGTCCACCGGAGACGGCGAAAAAACTGCTGCTCAAGCAGCGCGGTGGCAGTGCGATATCCGATCAACCACCCGCGCTATTGAGCGAAGTGGTGTCGGCGCTGCTCTCAACGCCGGGCAAGAGCCGAATTCAACTCGACTATAAAGCGGTCTATCCTTCGCTGGATGATGAACGACTGCGCCGGGTGATTCACCTCGTCGAACCGCTCGGCGACCGCGTCATCATCAGCACGGGGGCGGACTGGCATCTGCGGCGGATGCGGCGTTTGGCTTCATGGCTCGATATTGGCTTCGATATTGGCTTCTACCTCGATTGGCGCGATCCGGCGTGGGAGATTGACCCGCGTCAGCCTCCCTATCAGCTAGGCAGCTATGGTTATTATGATGATCACATTCTGGCACGGGGCAAGCTGCTGCCAAGTGCCGCGTATCTGGCGGAACGCTGCGAAATCTTGCTGCGGCAAGTGCCCGAGGCAAGTACCTGGTATGTCAGTCACTACCTGATCGCCCGGTGTCTCGATGAAGGTTTCAATATGGCGGCCTGGCTGCGCCAGAATGATGTCAAACTGGATGCATGGACGATGGACGTGGATAAGCCGCAGGCGGTCGTCAATGCACCGCGATTGCGCGATGCGGGAGTCGATCTGTTCACGACCAACACGCCGAAAGCACTCGCCGCCCTGCTGCAGTCCTGAGTAGTGCCGCGCTTGGATGTAGACGATTAGTTTGTTGTGAAGAGGATGAACTTGGAACAGCAGAATGTGAGTTTGGACGTTTTGTCAGCGGTGGCCGAAGGCGCCGCGCGCGCGGCGGGGGCAATCCTCCGGCACGATTATCGACTGCCCCGCGAAGTACGGTACAAGAGTTTCAACGACATGGTGACACGGACGGATGTCGCCAGCGAAGAATTGATCCTCAAGCTGCTGCGCACAGCATTTCCAACACAGCGGATCGTCTCGGAGGAGACGGGCACCCATGAGGGTTCAGGCGAGGATGGCTTGAACTGGTGGGTGGATCCGCTCGATGGCACGTACAACTTTGTCCATGGTGTGCCGCGGTTCAGTGTGAGCATCGCGTGTACGGATGCCGACGGAAAGGTGCTGGTCGGCGTGGTGTACGATCCTATGTTTGATGAGCTGTTCTCAGCGGTACGCGGTCAGGGCGCAACGTGTAACCGTGTGCCGATTCATGTGTCGAGCGCACCGGATTTGCAGCATGCGCTCGCGGCGAGCGGCTTCTCTGGTGATTTACGGCCGACGAACAACAACCGTGCCGAATGGTCGGCGTTTGTCGGGCGCTGTCAGGGAATGGCACGCATGGGTTCATGCGCGCTGGACTTATGTTATGTAGCCTGTGGGCGCTTTGATCTGTACTGGGAATACGGCCCCACGGCGATCGATCGCGCAGCCGGGGCGCTGATTGTGCTGGAGGCCGGTGGACGCCTGAGCGATGTGCCCGGGAATCCGTATCACGCCATCGATTCACCGTCTACATTTGCGTCCAATGGTTTGGTGCATGAAGAAGCGCTGGCGGTTCTGGCGCAGGCGCGCGCGTCAGTCCACGACGGTTAGTGAGGCGCAGTACATCCGAAATAGGGCAGACACATAGGTCTGCCCCTACACCAACCCTTTCGGTAATCGACTATAGCTGCACCGGAGCAGCGGTTACCACTCCGCGATAGAGCCGTCGGGATGCCGCCAGATGGGGTTGCGCCAGCGATGGCCGATGGCGGCCATCTCCCGAACTTTCGCCTCATCCACCTGAATGCCCAAGCCGGGACTTGGCGGAATCGTGACGTAGCCATTCGCATAGGCAAACACTGTGGGATCAACGAGATAGTCGAGCAGATCATTGCCGACATTGTAGTGAATACCGAGACTCTGTTCCTGAATGAAAGCGTTTGGGCAGAGGGCGTCGATTTGCAGGCAGGCGGCAAGGGCAATCGGCCCCAACGGGCAGTGGGGCGCAAGCGCGACATCGAAGGCTTCGGCCATCGTGGCAATGCGGTGCGTCTCGGAAATGCCACCCGCATGAGAGACATCCGGTTGGATGATGTCCACGATCCCCTGTTGGAGTAGATGTTTGAAGTCCCAGCGGGAGAACATGCGCTCACCCGTGGCGATGGGCGTGGAAGTATGAGCGGCGATTTCGCGCAGCGCCTCGTTGTTTTCAGACAGCACGGGTTCCTCAATGAACAGCAGGTGGTAGGGCTCCAATTCTTTCGCCAGCACCTTGGCCATCGCGCGATGCAGCCGCCCGTGAAAATCAACGCCGATCCCGAAGTCGCTGCCCAGTGCCTGCCGGACCGAAGCGACGCGTTCGACTACCTGTTCGAGTTTGGCGTAGCTGTCGATATAGTGCAATTCCTCGCAGGCGTTCATCTTGACGGCGGAGAAACCGACCGCCGCGCGATCCTGCGCAGCGGTCACGACGTCACTGACACGATCACCGCCGACCCATGAATAGACTTTGATGCGGTCGCGCACAGCCCCACCGAGCAGTTGATAGATGGGCAAGCCGTAACGCTTCCCCTTGATATCCCACAAAGCCTGATCGATGCCGGCAATGGCGCTCATGCTGACCGGGCCGCCCCGATAGAAGCGAGCGCGATAGAGAGTCTGCCAGATATCTTCAATGGTGTCAGGTTCGCGGCCGATCAGGTAGTCGCTCATGTCGTGAACAGCGGCGGCGACCGTCGCCGCCTGACCTTCGACAATCGGTTCGCCCCAACCGACAAGCCCTTCGTCCGTCGAGATTTTGAGGAAACACCAGCGCGGCGGCACGATAAAAGTTTCAAGAGAAGTGATTTTCATGGTTTACTCCGCTGGTACGACGAAACTATACTTAACAGTCTGTGTCTTAGTGCTTGAATCAATGGACTGGAGTCGGTTTCTATGGCAGTTGCTATTCCTAACACCCATCACGATTTGATTGACAAGCCGGTAGCGATTGCCCTCGTTACCCTGATGCCAGATGGTCAACCGCAGGCGACGCCGGTCTGGTTTGATTATGACGGTGAGTATATTCGAGTCAATACCGCCCGAGGACGGCAAAAGGACAAGAATATGACGGTTGGCGCGTTGGTTACACTACTCGCGATTGCCCCGGACAACATGTACCACTGGATGGAAATTCGGGGTCGAGTGGCGGTCGAGACGGAAGAGGGCGCGCTGGAACACATCAATTCTCTTAGCGCGAAGTACCGCGGTGTGACCGACTACTATTCACGCAACGAGAGTATGCGCGGCAAAGAAACACGGGTCACGTACAAGATTGAGCTGCTCAAGGTGAACGCCAGTCACGCGTAGTTTCAGGAAAACTTGGAACTGACAGCCTCACCCCTTTTCGCTGCGCTCAATCGCCCGCCCACTTTGGGAGAGGGGCGAAGAACCGCCAGCTGATTGGGGTGAGGTTTCCTCAAATGGACAGCGACCGCGCTGAATTCGGACTTTCGTGATGCACTGAGTTTGGCTAACGGTGTATGGAGCGCCGCCAGAACATGGCCGCTGCCCAGCCTAAGAAATTGGACGCGATATCGCGGGCGGTGTCTTCTGGTGTCCACTGCATATTGATGGCGGTCGCGTCGCCGACCTGGGCCATTTCATAGTGGTGCATCTGGTATTCGCCATACTCCCAATTAAGCGTTATAAGCGCCAACAGCAGTAGAGATACGAATTCTGAGTTGCGTTGACCCAAGCGCAGCCCCGCAGCCAGCAGGCCTGAGTAGTGATCACGCGCACCCATCTGGTCGAGCGTGTCAGCGGTTAAGGCGGAGAAGGCAAACGCGGTCGCCGTGTGCGGAATGGTGTCAAGGCCAAACCCGGCAATACGCAGATCGCCCAGTTCCCCTTTGTAGATGTTGAAACGAGGATGTGAAACAATGTAGCCGAGCGCCAGTGGTGCGACGTACGCCGCATAGCGGGGATTATCGCGCACCATCGTGAGAAGTGTGTCTTCAACGAGATTGCGCGGTTGGTGGTGGGGCGAGAACGAGAGACGCAGCACATCTGGCAGCAGCAGGCTGAGGGTGTTGGTCAGCAGGTGAGGGAGCCAAGTAGTCAGCATGCGGTACTGGCGGCGGTTAGCGAACGCGGTTTGCGCCATGAGCAACCATAGACCATAGCGCAGCACGCCCCGCCGATCACGAAATAATGATAGTCTACTCATACATGCACAAGCCAATCCGAGTGAAATAGAAGCGCCGGAAAGCTGCGAGGAGTCTGAGCGCGGCTGATGACGATAAGGTTAGCGCAGAGTCGACCGAATGGGAACATTTTCACTACTTACTCTAAACTGTTTTGGCGTGCCGGGGTGGGGAACACGTGCTCGCTTACGGACACTCGCCAGTACCTTAAATCAGGCCGCGTACACGATGGTCTGTTTGCAGGAAGTGCAGACGAATCGCTATCGCGATCTGCTGACAAGTGGTTGTCAAACGGTTTACCCGGCGCACGCGTATCAAGGCTTTGTGCATGCACCGAAAGGCGGCTTACTCACCCTCGCGCACACCTCAATTGACTGGCAAGAATTCCGGCTCTTTCAGGAGCGCGGACTATGGTATACCCCAGCCGTGATGGATTGGATACTGCATAAGGGGGTCTTGATCACCGGGATGACGATTGATGGATTGTCGATTACGGTGATGAATACGCACTTGACCGCTAATTACACCGGGAATTGGGGCGAAAGCAATCCATTCGCCAGGCAAGAATACAGTGAACTGATGCAAATCGCGGCGCTGGTCAATGAGCAGCCTCGTGATCGGCTGGTGATTGTGTGCGGCGATTTCAACGTTCCACGTGGGGCGTGGCTATATAACGCTCTGCTCTCGGTGGCCAACCTCACCGATCCGCTGGGTGGCGATATTCGTCCAACCTTTCGCCCACACAATGGGATGGGGAAGCATTACGGCGTTCCCATCGACTTCATCCTGTATCGCGCACCAAGCGCGCTGCCACTTCAGGTCAACGCTGATATTCGCTTTGAAGATAAGGTACGGATTGAGCGATACGAAGCCTACCTGTCGGATCATATGGGAATTGAAACGCAATTCGCGTGGGCAGCAGGCGGCGGATTTAGGTAGACGAAGCCCCCTGGGCGCATGCGCCCAGGGGCAGATAACTTACACGAAGCGCGCAAGGAAAGCGCGGACGACCTGCATATAGGCCGCAAACTGGTCACGGCGGATGCTGTGTCCGGCATTGAGGACGGGCGCCACCTCGAGCTGCGGAATACACCTATGCAGGAAGGCGATCCCCGCGGCTTCAATGGCGGATCCCTGGGCCGGATCGGCGGGGATGAGCAGGGTGGGGCAGGTGATCTGAGGGAACAGAGTTGGCCAGTCGAGGGTGAGATTTCCGGGTTCGAACATTTTTAGGACATTCAAGCTCAACTGAAGTTTCGAGTCCGCCCACGGTTCGATCTCGTCCATTGACCAGTCGGGGGTCGCTGCGCACTGTTCGGCGATGAGCTGGTCGCGATTTTTGGTCTTGAGGATGGCGATCCATTCGCCAAAGCTGAACGGGGCGGGCGGCTTGGGTATCCAAAACTCCGGCGGGTCTTCCAGCAGAATGGCGCGGGGCAAGGTCGGGTACACGGCCGCCAGCGTCAGCGCGGTGATCGCCCCCAGCGAATGACCGAGCAAAATGGGTTGTTTCAAAGCGAGCTCGTCGATCAAGCCGGCGAGATCGGCAGCCTGCGACAGGAGGTCATAGCCGCTGGGCGGGTCTTCCGACAGGCCGTGACCCCGCGCATCGGGCATGATCACATCGAAGTCGGCTTGCAGCGCGTCAGCCACGGGAGTCCAACAGAGTCCGTTATCCGTAAAGCCGTGCGCGAGAACCAGCGGCGGTCGATCACCGCCGGTGCGCGTGTAGTGGATGCGGATGCCATTGGCGGTAACTTCGCCGGATTGCCAGTTTCTGGTCGTCATCATAGTGCTCCAAGACTGCTGCCGCGCTGCGGCTCAATAAATGGTGAAAATGAAGCTGTTCAGCTTGGGGAAGAGCACATCCACAAGCTGCTGGCTGCGTCCCCAAATACCTACGTCCGGGTACATGGAGCGCAATTCCTCACGGCTGCGATACCCCAATATCAGCGGGGCGAGCAGCAGCGGTGGTAGGCGAATGCTGCCACCATCGCTGAGACCGATGGAGTTGATCGAGCGGAGTGTACCGCGTTCGAACTGCAATTCGAGGGTATCGCGGTACAGGTTGATGTGAACCGTTTCGGTCAAACCGGCGAATAGGCTGGCCGCGAGCCGTCGCTCCAAGACGGGGGACAGCTTGCGTAGGAGGCGTGCCGGGTCAGGCATATGGATTTGCCACGCGTAGTCATCGCGCAGGGAAGCGCCAAAGCTGCGGCTTGCGAGCACAAGATGGTTAGACGCGGGAAGATTCAAGCGGATGTAGGGCTTGGCGCGGTCAAGGGCGACCTGCTTGAGCCAGCTAAGCAGCGCGTCGGCGGCAGCCGGAGTCAGGCACGAGGTTTCACTAACGATCAAGCCGTCGCCGAAGCCCTGCATCTGTACACTGCAATACCCGACCGTTTGACCGGATTCGTCCTTGATAAGCCAAACTTCGATTTCGGTCGCGGTGCCGGAACTGTGCTGGAGCAAATATGCCCAAATCTCGGCGCTGCGCACAGAGGTGATGTCAAGCTGGCGCGTGGCATCAGCATAGAGGTTCAAGAGTGTCGGGATATCCTCCAGCGTGGCCCGCTGGAAAGTATATTTTGCGTCAGAAGCGAGTGAAGGTAGGCGACGAAGTTCGATCTCCCAATGCAGTTCCAAGGGCAGGGCGTATTCGTAGCCGAACTGACGGTAAAAATACGGAATCCCCTGTATATGACTGAGATCGAACTGATCCTCGGTGACGAGCTCTTTGAAACGGCCGACCAAGGCGCGGATCAGGCCGCGATTGCGGTACGAGTCGGCGGTACTGACGATGCCCATCTCGGCGGAGTGCAGCGTCACGTCTTCGTAACGCCATGTCCACGGGATGAGGCAGAGCGATGAGACGATCGCGCCGCTGGTCAGGTCTTCGATGTAAAGCCAATAGTCGGGGCGAGCGGCGGGGTGCTGGAACATGAGCGCGCGCGATAGGGCGCCGACATCTGCGCCGAAGCTGTGGGCGTTGAAGGCAGCGAGACGCTCGGCGTCGGACAGATCGCGAATCGAGTTGAGAACGAGATTGTCCTCGATCAGGTGGTGATATGGGGTATAGGCGTTGAACACCGCAGAAAACTCCTAGAGGAAAAGCAAAAACAGAACGCAAGCGCGCTCGCAGGGAAATTCAGACATTGGAATAGTGGAGGAAGCACAAAAACCAGCGTCACTACTGGTTGAGAGGATGCGCCGGATTATGCGAATTCCGGCTTAGAGGACTTGAGCCATACCGTTGTTCAACATGTTGGTTAGTTTAGCGCGCCAGCGGATGTTCGTCAACGGGGAAGAGACGACGGAGCAGCGGTCTACAAAAGACAAGTGCGCTGACGATGGGGATTGTCAACGCACCTCTGTTACAATTTCGCCGTAAACCTCACCCTGAGGTTTATGCCCCTTAGCCTGCAAGGGGCGAAAGGGAGAACATATGCGATTGTTCTTCGTCTAGCACAAGCATAGGCTAGGTAACCCTTTCAACTTTGCGTGCATTACTGATTCCATTATGCGCCTGATTCCAGGGCTGTCAACCAGTTGACAATGAAATCAATTGGATGTAGATTAGGGTTAGCTTATTTCATTGAGTGAAAAAAGATTTTCGTGAGCACTTTTGTTCGGGGCAATAAAGACCTTATCAAGGCCATTAACCGCAACCTGATTCTCAATACGGTCAGGCGTCACGGCGCATTGTCACGCACACAACTCACCGAAATCTCGCGGTTGAGTGTTGGGGCGGTATCGCAGATCACGCAAGAACTGATCAAAGATGCATGGCTGCTCGAGGTCGGGGAAGGCGATTACACTGGCGGGCGGCGGCAGACCTTGCTGCGCCTAAACCCAGATGCGGGCTGCGCTATCGGCCTGAAACTGATGGAACACCGGATTGTCTGCGCCTTAACAGACCTCGAAGCGAAAGTGCTGCGCTATCAAGACTTGCCCATGCCGGTCGATCACGATCCAATGGTGATCGTGACGGCGCTGACGGAGGCGGTCGAAACCACCGTGAACGCTTCAGGGGTGGATCGGCGGAAACTGCTCGGTGTCGGCGTGGGCGTCGCCGGGGTGACGTACCCCCAGACCGGCATTGTGCATTATTCCCCGTATCTCGGCTGGCATGATCTCCCGCTGGCGGAGCTGATGCGTGTGCGGCTGCATTTACCCGTCTACATTGAGAACGACGTGAACACGCTGACCCTGAGCGAGCAACTGTTTGGGGCAGGTCGGCACATCGAGAACTTCGTCGTGGTGACCATCGGACGCGGCATCGGGATGGGCATGGTGATCAATCACCAACTGTATCAGGGCGCGAAGGGTGGAATGGGTGAGCTCGGTCATATCACGTTTGATGCGGCTGGCCCGATGTGTTCGTGTGGCAAGCACGGCTGTCTAGAGGCGTTTGCGGCTGATCCAGCGGTGATCGCATATGTCCGGCATTCCCGTTCGGCGGAGGACGCGCCGCGCACGCTCGAAGATGTGATTAGTCTCGCGCAGGCGGGCGATGCACTGGCGAAAGCGGCGCTGCGGCGATCTGGCGAAATCCTCGGCATCGGTTTATCGACGATCGTCAATTTGCTGTGTCCGTCCCTGATCATTGTGAGCGGGGAAGGCGTCGTGGCGGGCGAGTTTCGGATCGCGCCGATGATGGATGCGCTGCGGGCACATACGTTTAATGGGCTGCTCGACGATGTGCAAGTAATCGTAGAAGCGACGGACGACCACGCCTGGGCGCGGGGTTCGGCTAGCCTCGTGATGGGGAAATTATTCGAGTCACCGCTGATTGAAGCGGGGATTGCAGTATGAGTCAGATCTTGTCTAAGTTTTTTCACTGGATGAATTAAGTATCATGACGTGGCAGACTGGATGGCATAAATGGAAGTGGGTGGCGTTTTTTCTCGCACCCAGCCTGATCGGGCTATCGATCTTCATCGTGCTGCCGATCCTCACGTCGTTCACACTGGCGTTCCAAGACTGGAATCTGCTGTCACCACCGGAATGGATCGGGTTGGCGAACTTTCAAGAGATGTTCGCGGATGCGTCATTCTGGGGGGCACTGCGCTACACCTTGCTATTCATCGCCTTCTACATTCCAGCTGTGTTTGTGCTGGCGTTGGGATTGGCCGTGCTGCTGAACCAGAAACTGCGCGGCGTGCTGGTGGTGCGGACGGCGACGTTTCTGCCCGTGGTAGCGTCGTGGGTGGTCGTATCGTTGATCTGGAAGTGGATTTTCAACCCGCAGTATGGGCTAATCAACCCGATTCTTGACGTGTTTGGCGTGCAAGCCCCGGCCTGGTTGTTTGAGCCGGGACCGGCCTTAGTGGCGATTGTGATCACCAGCGTGTGGAAAGACCTCGGCTATATCGCCGTGATGTATCTAGGTGGCTTACAGGCGATCAGCGACACGCTGTACGAAGCGGCGCGCATTGATGGTGCGAACAGCCGTCAGCAGTTTTTCCGGATTACACTGCCGCTGCTCACGCCGACGATGTTTTTCGTGCTGATCATTCTGCTCATCAATTCGTTTCAGGTATTTGATCAAGTGTGGCTGATGCCCATGCGCGACAGCGCGGCTGATCGACAGGTTGAAGTGCTGGTGACGGAAGTTGTGAAAAATGCGTTCAGCTATAACCGCATGGGCTATGCATCGGCGATGTCATGGGTGTTGTTTGCGCTGATCTTCGCGATCACATTCGCGCAGCTCCGACTGCAAAAACGGTGGGTGTACTATGAATCCGAGTAGGTCGTTGGCCAGCGAGCAGGACGAGCGGGTCAAGACGTCCCCGTTGAGAGGTATTTCCGGGCGGCGCATCCTGTTGTATTTGGTGATGATCGCCTTGGTGGTGCTGATGGTCACGCCGTTCGCATGGATGTTAAGCACTTCACTGAAGGCGCAGCAGTACATCCTGGAAACGCCGCCACGGCTGTTTCCATCACCGGTGACCTTTGAGAGTTATACCGGATTAGCCGAACGGATCGACCTAGCACGGGTGATCTTCAACAGCGCATTCGTCGCCGTGGCGACAACGGCCGGGCAAATCGTCATTTCGGCGATGGCGGCGTACGCCTTTGCGCGGTTGGTATGGCGGGGGCGTAACCTTGTGTTCACGCTGTACCTCGCGACGATGATGGTACCGTCGGTCGTGATGGTTATCCCACAGTTCATCCTGATCCGGCAGTTGGGGTGGGTGAATACCTACGCTGCGCTCATCGTTCCGAGTCTGTTCAATGCGTTTGGGACGTTCCTGCTGCGGCAATCCTTCCTCGGATTGCCGAAGGACTTTGAAGAAGCGGCATTTGTGGATGGGGCGAACCCGTTCACGATCTTCTGGCGCATTATGCTGCCGCTTAACTTGCCCGCAATCGCGACGCTCGTCGTGTTGAGCTTCATGGGGTCGTGGAACAGCTATCTGTTCCCGCTGTTCGTTGCGCGGAAAGATGAAGTGATCACGCTGCCCGTCGCGCTCGGCGTGTTGCAGGCGGGGCCGCGCGCGCTGACAGAATGGAATCTCGTAATGGCAGGTGCGGTGATCACCGTGCTGCCCATCCTGATCGTGTATTTGATGGCCCAGAAGTGGTTCATTCAGGGCATCGTATCCAGCGGGATCAAAGGTTAGGTTGCATTCGCAACGCTGTGTGTTGCGTGTATAAAACAAAGGGGATTTAAAGCTATGCTGCGTAAACTGTTTTTGATCGGTCTGCTTCTGCTGGTGATCGGGATTGTCCCGGCGCTGGCGCAGGACACCACCATCCGGTATTTCACGTTTTCCGCCGCTCCGGATCATCTCGAAGATCTGGACACCATTATCGCCGCCTTTGAAGAAGCCAATCCGGGCATCACTGTGGAAGTCGAAACTGCGCCGTTCGCCGATTACTTCACGCTGCTGCAAGCAGATGTCGTCAGCGGTGACGCACCCGATGTTTTCGAGCTGAACTATGAAAACTTCGTCACCTACGCGGCGAATGACACGCTCCTCGACCTGAGCAGCTACCTCGACGCAGAAGCGCCGTTCTATCCGCGCGCATTGGAAGCGTTCCAGTATGAAGGCGTGCAGATGGCGCTGCCGGAAACGTTCTCGACCGTGTTGATGTTCTACAACGCCGATCTGTTTGATCAGGCTGGCGTGGCTTATCCGACCAATGAATGGACGTGGGAAGATGTCCGCGCCGCTGGGCAGGCGATCCGCGCGCTAGGCGAGGATACATGGGGCGTGTATTCGGGCGTGCAGTTCTGGGAGTTCTACAAGAAGGCCGCTCAGAATGGTGAATGCGAGTTCTTCAATGCCGATATGACCGAATCGACCATCAATTCGCAGGCGTGTGTCGATACGCTCAACCTGATGACCAGCTTCATGAACGAAGACCTGATGCCGACCTCGGCGGAACTCTCCGGCGTGTCGGATGGCGACCTGTTCGTGAGCGGCAAGCTCGGCATGATCGTGACCGGCATTTGGATGTTCTCAGCGTTCGCTGAAGCTCCGTTTGCGTGGGATGTGGAAGTTGAACCGATGATCAACCAACACGCCAGCCACTTCTTCGCCAACGGTGTCGGCGTCAGCTCGACGACCGATAACGCCGAAGCGGCGGCCGCATGGGCACAGTTCCTCACCAGCAGCGAAGTGGCCGCGAATGTGCGCGTGGAATCGTCGTGGGAACTGCCCGCGCTCGATGAACCTGCTTACTTCACCGGCTATCTCGCCGTGACGCCGCCGGAAAACCGCGAAGCTGTGTTTGCCTCGCTGGAAAGCCCGGTCACGCCGCCCGTTATCGTGCGCCAGAACGAAATGCAGGATGCGGTCAATGCGTTGATCACCCGCGTGGTCGATGGCGAACTGACGGCGCAGGAAGCGCTCGATCAGGCGAAGACCGAACTCGATGCGCTGATCGCGGAATAGTTCGGAATCCCATAGTCGGGTGTGAGGGCCAGGTAGCTGTTTGACCCCACCCCCGGCCCCTCCCCGAATTCAGGGAGGGGAGCAAACAGCATTCGCAACGCCTTTCCTCTCCACGCTTGCGTGGAAGTAGGGTGGGGCTGAGGGTTTCAGAGTGTAACTTGTACCTCATCCCTACAGAACAATTAGCTCAGCAAACCGGGGGGACATGCTGCTGGTGTCCCCCAGCCCCCGCACAAAGGATAACAACTTCATGGTTCAGGTCATTCACACCCCGTTCGGGCAGGAACATCCGTATGAGCAGCTTCCCGAAGAACGTACGCCACGGCAACCGCTGGCGGGCGAGGCGTTTGCAATTGGCATCGTGACCCGACCGCCGGGCGCCGTCCAGCAAGTGCGCGTTTTGGCGGCTGTGAATGGCGGTGAGCCGGTCACAATTGAAGCAGAACTCAGCTCGAACTGGCAGCAGGAACGTGAACACGGGGTGGGCGCGGAGTTCCTCGAACGGATTGTGCGCGTCGAGCAGGATGTGTGGCGCGCGCAACTGACCGCACCGGAGCAGGGAGCAACATTGGTCTACACGCTGGAAGCCGATGGCGCTGCCTACGAGTCATACACGCTTCAGGGGGAAGCGTGGCAAGTCGGCATGGGCGATCGCTACAAAGAGGCGGCGCTGATCACGTTGGCGGGGGCGCGGACACCGAAAAAGATCGAATGGTTGGATAATGGCCAGAGTGTGCGCCGCGTGCGGCTCACCTTTACCGCTCACGCTAACGAAGCGTTTTACGGTTTGGGCGAACGTTATAATGCTTTGAATCAGCGCGGTGAAGTACTCGACGTGCGTTGTTACGAGCAGTACAAGTCGCAGGGTAAACGAACCTATATGCCGATACCGTTTTTGCTGTCCTCGGCGGGTTTTGGTCTGTGGGTGGCAAGTTCGCGCTGGATGCAGTTCGATCTGTGTGCCAGCGCCAGTGATGAATGGGTTTTGGAAGCCGATGTGGACGACGATCAGCAGCTCAAACTACACTGGTTTGAAGATGCAGATCCACTGGCGATTATTCGCCAGTTCACGATGAAAACAGGGAAGCCGGCACTGCCACCGCTGTGGGCGTTCGGTTTGTGGATGAGCGCGAACGAATGGAATTCACAAGCTCGCGTGGAAAAAGAAGTGCACGCGACGTTTGAACATGGGATCATCCCATCAGTGCTGGTGATCGAGGCATGGAGCGACGAAACCACCTTCTATATCTGGAATGACGCGCAATACACGGCGATACCGGGTGATCAGGCGCTCCGTTATAACGATTTCACGTTTCCGCCCGAGGGTAAATGGACGAACCCGAAGGCCATGGTCGATGCGTTACACGCGCAAAATATCAAGCTGATTTTGTGGCAAATCCCCGCGATGAAGAAGATTGACGCGCCGCATGCTCAACATGATGCCGACCGCGCGTTTTTCGCAGAACAGGGTTTTGGGGTGCATGATCCCGATGGATCGCTGCACGCGATTCGCCCCTTCTGGTTTCGCGGTGGGTGGCTGTGGGATGTGACCAACCCGGCCGCGCGGGCGTGGTGGCTAGGTAAGCGCGCCTATCTGCTGGAAGACATGGGTATCGATGGCTTCAAGACCGATGGCGGCGAACACTTATGGAGCACACAGGCCTTTTTCGGTGACGAGCGTACGGGGGCGGATGTGTGGAATGAGTACGCGCGTTTGTATGTACAAGCGTACTATGATTTTGCCAACGCTCGGCGCGAAGCGGTGATGTTCAGCCGAGCGGGTTTTACCGGGTCGCAGACCGCGCCAGCGCATTGGGCAGGTGACGAGAATTCGACATGGGACGCCTACCGCCATTCGATTCTGGCAGGCTTGTCGGCAGGTATCTCCGGGATTTCATTCTGGGGTTGGGACATTGGCGGTTTCAGCGGGGAGATTCCGTCTGCGGAACTGTATTTGCGCTCGACGGCGATGGCGGCTTTCTGCCCGATCTTCCAATATCATGCGGAGTACAACGCGCAGCGCACACCGTCGAATGACCGGACACCATGGAACATGCAGGCGCGCACCGGTGACGAGCGGGTGATTCTAACGTTCCGCTTCTTCAACAATGTGCGTCATAACCTGATGCCCTATATCTGGCGGGAAGCGCAATACAGCGCGGAGACCGGTGTGCCGATGATGCGCGCCGCCCAGCTCAGCGATCCGCAGACGTCCGAGTATGCCTATTTCTTTGGACGCGACTTGCTGGTGTGCCCGATTACACAGCCCGATGTGACAAGCGTTTCAATCTATCTGCCCAGCGGTGAATGGCGCGATTTGTGGACCGCCAAACCGTACAGCGGCGGTACTACGATCACGCTGGATGTGCCGCTGACCTGCCTTCCGGTGTTTGTACGTGCCGGCTCACGTCTGCCGGTGCGTCTGGGAGAAAGTGGGCGACTGGGTGAGGCCGTCGCGCTGAGCGGTGAAGCGAACGGGGAAATGGTATTCTGATCCATTGGCCGCTACTCTCAGGGTTTCTGTAAGCAGCGGCCGCTGACTAAGTGCTCGATCCGGTATTTCCTGCCAGATCAATTGTATTGGCGCACCGTTGTGTGCACCCTCAGCTGGGCAGACACACAGGTCTGCCCCTACGATTTGAAAAACTTACCGGACGCGGCACTAAGTTTACTTGACGAAGACCTTAGAGCTCCACGGTGCGAGGTCGAAGCTGGTAGGGTGACACAACTCGACCGTTGCGCCCGTGAAGAAATCTGTATATGTGCCTTCGTAGAGCGTTTCGCGCAGGCTGATGGTTTGCGGTTGGGCTGAGAAGTTGATCACCACGAAAACTTTGTCGCGGTCGTTCTGACGGACGAAGCTCAGAACCTTGGTGGGTTGGCTGTTGGGCACGCGGATCATGCGCGCGCCCCAACGGGCGTTCCACAGCGCTGTGTTTGCACGTTTGAGAGCGAACAAGCGGGCATAGAGATCGCCGAGCGCGTGTTCACGCCATACAATGGGGTCTTTTCCGAAAAATTCGAGGCGCTTGGCGTTAGCGGCTTCCTGCCCGTTGTAGATGAGGGGCATCCCTTCGCCCACTACGGACAGCACAAGCGCCGCTTCGAGAGCGTCACCGAAATTCTCAAATTCCGTGCCTTCCCACGCGTTTTTATCATGATTGCTGACAAAGGTCATGCGCATGATATCGGCGGGGAAGGCTTTTTCATTCCACGAGTAGTAGACGTACAAACTGTTAACGTCGGCTTTGCCCAACGCAATGTTGTGGACGGCATCGTACCAACTCCACGCGTAGGTCATGTCGAAGGCTTCGGCGTGGAGATCGTAGGACTCCCATTCCGCCAACAAAAACACGGGCTTGATCTCCTCGAGTTCCTTGCGCACGTTGTTCCAGAAATCGGTGGGCACAAACCCCGCCACATCACAGCGGTAGCCATCAACGCCGACTGCGCTGACCCAGTACTTCATGGCTTCAGTCATGTAGTGCCGAACTGCGGGCAGACTGTAGTCAAGATCGATGATGTCTTCCCAGTCCCACCAGGGGGTGGGGCGGAAATCGCCTTTCCAGTCGCGCATATACCAGTCCGGATGATCGATCGTCAGCACGTTATCCCACGCCGTGTGGTTGGCAACCCAGTCGAGGATGACATACAAGCCGAGTTCATGCGCCGCGTTCACGAAGCGCTTGAGATCATCCTCCGTGCCGAATTCGTGATTGACGCTGTAGTAGTCTTTTACGGAATAAGGGCTGCCCAACGTCCCCTTGCGGTTGTGCACGCCGATTTCGTGGATGGGCATGAGCCAAACGATGGTGATCCCCAGCGCCTTGAGACGGGGTAGTTGGGCTTGCGCGGCGGCGAATGTGCCTTCCGGCGTGAACTGGCGCGTGTTGATCTGATAGATGGTGGCGTTTTTTGACCACTCGGGATGCTGAAGCCTGACGTAAGGTTGGGGGAGATAGCGGCTCATGTCCGACATGCTGGGAGAGTCCTCTGGTTGATGGGTATAGACAGGGTGTGTCTACCGCGGATTCAGGTAGACGAACTTGAACCCGGTCATAAACTGGATAATCTGCGGTTCAAAATCCAACTCACGGTAGACGCTGGCACCGATTGATAGGCGATCGGTGGCGGCTGTATATTCGCGGATGTGGTTCGTCGCGTTGCTGGTATAAGCATCAGCGACCGCGTTGTGCGTCAGGTTGACGCCCAACGGATTGACGACCTGCATATGGACTGCGGGCTGCCGCGCCACCCGAAGGGCGCGGAAGAAACCCATTTGCGTCATAAGGGCACGGGTGATAGCGGACGGGGTGCGCTGCGGCAGCGCGAGCTGACCGTCCAGCAGTGAGTGGCCGGTTTCCGTGTCGCTGAAGCTAAATTTGACGGTGCCGCCCGTTTGCTCAAGGTGGCTGGCCGTCAAACGCGCATTCAGGCTGAGAAGTTCGCGGTTGTAGGCGACTACCTGCGGCGTGTTGTTCCACAGGCCATGGCAGAGCATCTGGAGATCGGGGCGGGTGAGCATGGCTGAGAGCAAGCCTATGGGATGCGCTAGTAGGGGCGGTGACGACGGGTTGCGCGTAACGAAGATCGAAAATTGGAGCTCATGATGGGGACTGAGGCTCGCTTCTACAAAGTCGCAGATCCAAATGCCCATCAGTGCCCGCCCAGCTTCGGTCGTCAGTGGTAGTACTTGTTCCCCGCGCAGAAGGGTTTGGACGGCGGCTAAATCGGCAGTGCCACCGATAAACACACCATAACCGTCATAGATATGGTAGGGAGTGGGGACGCTGCCGACGGAAACCAGGGCGTTACCGTTGAGTGGGTAGTTCCTGAATAGAGCGTGATCGCGGGGGTTCATAGCGGCAATTCCGGATGCTGAAGCGGTCAATCAACTTACGGAATTTAACCTCGTCCGGCCCGTTGGTGCAAGCGCTGTTCGCATTTTTAACGCTTTGCGGTATGTTTGATTCTCCTGATACCAATTCTGTAAGGCGAAAACGATCTTATCATGCAAGCAAAAACACTCCTCCTTTTGCCCCATCCGCGACATGTGGAAAGCAAAGACGGTTCATTCACGGGTGATCCACTTCAAGGGCTGCAAGAAATTCTAGATCAGACGATCCCCGAACAGGGATATCACCTCACCATCGCTCCTGATGGTGTAACGCTGCGGCACAGTTCACCGGTCGGCGCGCATTATGGGCGACTGACGCTAGGGCAGCTGGTGCAGCAGTTTGGCGATACCCTACCCGCACTGGTGATCGAAGACGCGCCGGACTTCTCGCGGCGTGGTGTCATGTTGGATTGCAGTCGTGATCGGGTGCAGCGCATGGAGACGCTCTATGCGCTAATCGACAAGCTGGCGGCGTGGAAGATCAACGAGCTGCAGTTGTACATGGAACACACCTTCGCATATACCGGGCATGAAGAGGTGTGGAAAGATGCGTCACCGTTCACGGCCGAAGAAATTCGTGCGTTGGATGACTACTGCAAGGAACGCTATATCGACCTCGTGCCATGTCAGAGCTGCCTTGGTCATATGGAACGCTGGCTCAAACACCCACATTACCGCGATCTGGCTGAAAAACCGGAGGGGTTTGTCGCCCCATGGGATCCCATGAATGACCTCCGTCCGCCCGCGACGCTCGATCCGTCCGATCCGCGCAGCTTTGAATTGGTTGCGTCACTGTTCGATGAGCTGGTGCCCAATTTCAGCAGTGAATTCGTCAACATTTGCGATGACGAGCCGTTCGAATTGGGTATGGGTAAGAATGCGGCTCGCGTCGCCGAGCTTGGCGGGCGCGTGTATCTGGAGTATTTGCTCAAGTTGTATAAACACGTGGCAGCGAAGGGCAAGCGCGTCCAGTTCTGGGCGGACATCATCACCCAGCATCCCGATCTCGTGCCGGAACTGCCCAAGGATATCATCCCGCTGGTGTGGGGTTACGAAGATACAGAACCGTCCGAGACGCAGTGTCAGATGGTGAGCGCGTCTGGTTTGCCGTTCTATGTGTGTCCGGGCACATCAAGCTGGAATACCGTGGCGGGTCGGACTGATAATGCGCTGGGCAACCTCCGCCGGGCGGCGGAACGTGGCCTGAAGTATCACGCGGTCGGCTACTTGAACACGGACTGGGGCGATAACGGACACTGGCAGGCGCTCCCGGTCAGTTACCTCGGATTTGTGTACGGTGCGGGCGTGAGCTGGTGCTACGCAACCAATGTCAATTTGGATGTGCCTGCCGTGCTGAACCGGTTCGCGTTTGACGATTTGGCGAACGAGATGGGGCATGTCGCCTATGACCTCGGCAATATCTACAAGCTGATTCCGCTGCCGCAGCACAACAGCCAGTGGCTGTTCCACATGCTGCAAAATTCGGATGAGCGGAATGTTGAGCGCTATGAAAAATACGCCGATCCAAGCAAACCGCTGCCGTTACATGTTGTCGGTGGATTGATGGAACAGATCGAAGTGATCCTCAGCCGAATTGAGCGCGCGAAGCTACGCGATCCCCAAGAGGATGCACTGATCAAGGAAGAATTCAACGTGGCGAGCGAATTGCTGCTGCACGGCGCAAAGCGCCTCATGCGGCAGTTTGGCGAAGCGCCCGAAACCGAGGCTGAACTATACGCGGAGTTGTCCGCGCTGGTAGCGCGTCAGCGCGCTCTATGGTTGGCGCGGAGTCGTCCCGGTGGCCTAAGCGACAGTCTCAAATGGTTTGAGGCGGCGCTGGCAAGTTACGGGCAATAAACCCCGAGAATGCAGGCCGGCGGGGCTTATGGCAGCCAGCCCCGCCAGACTCCCCCCATCAGCTTCTCAAGTAAAAGACTATATATTGACAGGTTTGCTCAATCTGCTAGAATGTTATCGATATAGTCAAAATTGACTAATCAGAATTGAGTGCCAATGGAAAGAGAACTCCTGCTGCTCGGCTTACTGCGGCGCACCGACATGCATGGGTATCAACTGCATGAGTTCATCAACCAAAATATGGTGTCGTGCATCGACCTGAAGAAACCGACGGCCTATTTCCTGCTGGAAAAGATGGCAGACAAGGGATGGATTACCCAGACAGAAACACATGAGGGTAACCGCCCGCCGCGCCGCGTGTATCAGGTAACAGCAGAAGGGGAACGGGTTTTTCAGCGACTGCTGCGTGAAAATCTTGCCGAACATCATCCGGCGCGATTTACAGGTGATATCGGCCTGACGTTTTTGGATACGCTGCTACCGAGCGAGGCGCGCGATCTGCTGCTGGTACGCCGCGCGGCACTCAGAGAAGAACTGGAGAACGTACGCGCCATCCCGGTTCACAGCGGGAGTTCACAGTTGGTGATCGAACATCGCGCACGGCATCTACAGACCGAGCTGGATTGGCTGGATGAGCTTATCGAACGACTGGGCTAGAGCGGCAGTCGTCACAGGGAAAACGGGACTATCTACGGGGGAAAACTTGGCACATGGCTGAAACACTGGCAGCGGAAGCACAGGCAGAGAAACTCGATTTCAAGCGGATTCTGCCTATTTTTGTGATTATCCTCGTCGATCTGCTCGGGTTGACGATCATTATTCCATTATTGCCACTGTATGCCGCCTCGTTTGGGGCGGATCCGGTACTTATCGGCGCATTGGGTACCGCTTATCCCCTCATGCAGTTCATCGGTGCGCCGATACTGGGCGGATTATCAGATCGCTTCGGACGCAAGCCGATTTTAGTCGTCAGTCAGATTGGGACGTTCATCGGTTTCTTGGTTCTCGGCGTTGCGAATGCCCTGCCGCTCATCTTCC
>CALKIA010000673.1 GCA_937988705.1 uncultured Chloroflexota bacterium
TTGACCTGTCATGCCCCGCCATGATCCCGCCTGTGACATTCAACCTCCCCAAATTTGGATGAAGGTAACTCCCAATTTACCCCGACTCAACATTACACTGGAGGTAAATAGGAAACTTTTGGGAGAAATACCATGTTACAACCGACCGTGATGGTGCAAATGGCAGATGTACGTTGGACGACTGCCGCCGTCGAGGCAGCGGCGCGGCGAGCCAAGGAGATCGGCGCTGAAATTGCGCTGGTTGAGATGATCGCTTGCGAACGGCTGAACTGGCAGGGGATTGAGGCGCACGACTATCAATTCTCGTCGTCGGAACGCGAAAACATCAAAGCCTACAAAGCCATCGCTGCGCGCTACGGCGTGCCGGTCTCGGTGCACGTTTGCAGGTACGAGTCAT
Organism: uncultured Chloroflexota bacterium; assembly: GCA_937988705.1. GTDB lineage: Bacteria > Chloroflexota > Anaerolineae > Aggregatilineales > Phototrophicaceae > Flexifilum. The sequence goes on from CALKIA010000673.1 coordinate 398, forward strand.
TGACCGAAGCGATTGCGCAGGCCGCCGATGAATTGGATGCCGAATCGGTATTCGTCACCCTACCACACACACTGATCCCGTTCGTGCATGAACGTCAGGTCTTGCAGTTAAATCATCTGCTGGAAGAACACTATCATCACCTGTTCACTGTGAACACGCGGGTGCATGAACCAGAAATTGCCGCTGTCTAGGTCAGCAGGCCACGCTGCTCCTCGCCCGCGGGCGAGGGCGAGGGGCGGTTGAGCGCAGCGACACGGGGTGAGGTACGACCTACATTCCCGGTGGATAGACCTCAACATAATAGGACGTGCTGTCCCCTTCGGCGATCCAGCCGACCGTGCCCTTGTAGTCGATGCTGTACCACGCATAGCGTTCGCTGCATATGGGGCCTTCCAGTACGAAGAACACCTCATTCGAAGCGATTTGAGCAATGCGGTCATTCTCGGTTCCGGGCGCTATCCGCACGTTGATCGGGCGCGGATCTTCGGTAGCCACGCGCGCGCGTTCATGGACGATCAGCCGCGTCGGCGGCGCATTCGGGCAAGTGGGCTCAGGCGTATCCGTCTGCGCCAGCACCGTCCCAGCGACCACCGCTATCACAACGATAAACAACCCGATCGCGATTAACCGCATACCGCCGCTGCTCCTTACCTTGTTACCGTGTCTGGTGCAGACAGATCCTGTTTACTCACCTGAATTCGCAGAGGGATAGGGGCGAAATTCAGGTGTTTCTCAGCGCTCAGCGCGCTTTACATCCGCGCGCCGATGCCTAACGCATCCCGCAAACCCCACCACGCCATTACACCGAAGGCGACCGCGTACACCAGCAGATACGGAATATAGCCCGGTGCCGTGCGCGCGGCAACCGATACGCCCCACAGCGCATAGACCGAGAACAGCACTTCCCACAGAAAGCCGCGCTGGGTCAGCAAGCGGCCATACCCGTTGGGATTGCGCCCCTTCACCGAGGCAAATTTCGGCGTTCGCTTGAATTCTTCACGCTGATTCAGCAGACCGCTCATCACCGCCCGGCTGTTGCTCCAGGCCATGCCCGTGCCCAGCGCCACCAGTGCGGGCAGCGCGAGGATTTTGTGCTTCCAATCGCCATACAGTGCCTGCTGGCTGATCACGTACAAGAGCGGGGGGAACAAGCCAACCAATCCCAACACGCCCAGGCTCAGATGCTGGATCGCGTGCAGGATCAGCAGTGGCGGTGTGAGCAGAATCATCAGCATGATGACCGGGTTAACGAGATACTGGCACAGATGCATCGTCGCCATGAGACGCTGCCCCAGCGAAAGCCGCGGATCCCGCCACACGGGGAAGATCATCAAGCGGAAGACCTGCGTCCCGCCTTTCGCCCAGCGCGCTTGCTGCTGTTTGTACGAAGCGATATGCAGGGGAAGCTCTCCGGGTACGACCACATCCGGCAGATAGGCAAAGCGCCAACCGATCAACTGGGCGCGATAACTCAAATCAAGGTCTTCGGTCAGCGTGTGATCGCGCCAGCCGCCTGCTTCATTGATCACTTTGACGCGCCACACCCCGCCCGATCCGTTGAAATTCATCAACAAACCAGCGCGGCTGCGCGCCGTCTGTTCGACCACGAAATGACCATCTAACGCCAGCGCTTGACCTTTCGTCAGCGCGTTGTCATCCGCGTTGAGGTGTCCCCAGCGCGTTTGCACCATGCCAATTTTCGGGTTGCTCACCAGAAACGACAGCGTACGCTTTAAGAAGTCCGGCTGCGGCACGAAATCCGCATCCAGCACGGCGATATATTCGACATCGAGCAGCGTCATGCCATAGGCAAGCGCGCCCGCTTTATAACCATCGCGGTTAGTCCGCCGTACATGGGTGATCTGGACGCCCTGCTGCTTCAGAGCTGCGACCGTCCGAGCAACCAGGGCAGTCGTCTCGTCAGTTGAATCATCAAGAACTTGAATGCACAGCCTATCACGCGGGTAATCCAGTGCAGCGACCGCCTGCAACAGTCTTTCAACCACATACATCTCGTTGTAGATGGGCAGCTGCACGGCAACAGACGGGAAACTCTGCAGTTGTGCAGGCGTAACAACCTCGTTACGGTAGTGAAAGTAGGTGAACAGGAGAACGGTTGTGCCAAGGGCGAACGCCGTCAATGCAAGCGCACACACCACGTACACGGCAGTCAACAGGGCTAAGAGCATAGGCTTTTTCTGCCTGCATTTTTCCGGTACAAACCCTATGGAGTATATCAAAACGTCTTACTAATGACAAGCGACAACCCCGCACCGCTATGCAAGTTCTCATCGAAATAGGCCAGAAGGCCTAGGCTCATTCCGCCTAAAGTCCGGCCTGACCGGTCGCTCGGCAGAACAGCCTGAAGTCGATTTGGGAACGGCGTCCGCGATTTCCGACCCCACCCCCGGCCCCTCACCGAATTCGCGTCGGAGTCAGAAAGTAACGTTTTTTCAACACGACCCTTACTGCTCAGCCTCACCCCGTTTCGCTGCGCTCAACTGCCCCTCTCCCAAGGGAGAGGGGCCAAGAAGCGTCGGGTTCTTGGGGTGACGCTTGGTAGTTGGCAGATAAACCCTAATCGTGCAGTTGCGCGGCGATGTCCAGCGTCGGCGCGGTGACCACCACGCTCGATCCGTCGCTGTCCGCGTACAGGCACAACACCTCATCGACACTTGACCAGCAGCCCGCCTGTGCTTCAGTGCCGAAACGCGCTTCGGCGTAGGCGGCGTAAATATCGTTGAATTCGGGCGCATCTTCCGGGGTATCCCACACGATTTTCAGCAGCGAGGCGACCTGATCGCCGTGGGTGAACACGAGGAAGCGATCCCCGCCCCACCCGGCGGCGGCGCGGTTCGCCCGTGAGGGCGCGAGTTCCGCATCAATTTGTTCCTGCAAATAGAATTCCCCCAGCGTTACATTCCACGCCTGCGTCCACTCAGCGCCCAGGCTGACCGCGCCAATCTCGACCGGGATCGCGGTTTCGCCGCTGGCATATTTCTCCGGATGCATGATCTGTTCGCTCGTCTGCGGCGGGTTAGCGTACGCGGCATCGACCGCTGCCCAGCCGCCGTCGCCGTGCAGGGTGCTGACGAAGGTCGCGCCGGCTTCATAGGGGAAGGTGAGTTCCGCTACGAGGATCGTGGGAATGCCGGGCGGCAGGAACAGCGTGCCCGAGGCCAGACCTTCGGTGAGAATGCTCAAGGCGGCCATCGGATTACGCTCGGCGACCGCCTGTGTGTACACGGTCATGGTGGCAGTCGCGTCACCTTCCACCAATGAGCGGATCGCCAGCGCGCGATCCGGCTGATTGTTCAGCTCCACAGGGAGCAGGGCGTTCAGGTCAAAGTGCTGATCTTGCAGCGCGTGCGTGAACTCGTGGATGTAGGTGATCTGCTCGGTAAATGAGAGCGAGTCGCCGGGCGTCTCGCCGATCATTGGGATGACGTTCATCGTCTTGGTTTCGGGATCGTAGAACCCGGCCACCTGACTGTTGAGCAGCGTGAGATACACTTCGCGCAAGTCGGTATCGGGCGTGAAGAAGCCCAGAGCGCGGTAGAAAGCTTCGGCACGTTCAGCGTCTTCAACGGGCAGATCGCGCTCGTAGACTGTGCGCAAGTACTCAATGGTTTCGGTGCGGGTGGGGAACACGCGCTCGACAGTTTCCAGCGCATCCAGCCCGCGAATCGTCTGCGTGATGTCTTCCAACGCGACGAGCTGCTCCTCCAGCGCCGGATCAACTTCATCCTGCGCGTTCACGACGCCGACCAACAGGAGCAGCATGATAATCATCAGCAAAGTTTTAGGCATAACGTCACCTCGTTCCCATTCTCCGCGCCATTATAGACCTCAGTCATATGTTCTTGACAACATTCACACAAATTTCTGAAAAACGTTAATGGTTTTTCCCAAAGTGCCGGTCTATATTTAGATCATCACTAGCAATTGTAATTTTGTGGAGTTGTGAACTCATGTCTTTACAGAATGGCGAGGAACGAAGCGATCCGTTTTCTGAGTTTATAAACGAATCGCTGGATATGGACGGCGTAGATGGACTCGACGTTGAAACCATTACCGCACTCATGCGCCATCTGCTGAAGAATCTGCCTGCCGAAGCCATTACGACACTCTGGGCAGATCGGTTGGACACACTTCAGGAAATCGTACGGGCACGGCTGAACATGAAAATGGTCATGAGCGCGGTCAGAGATGAACCGAGCTTTGGTAACGCCGACCCGCAAGAAATCGAGGTCCTGATCACATTGACGGCGACACTGGCATTCGTGTGCTACAACGAGCTGATGGATCAGTATGATCTTGACGAACGGCGCGGCAAGGATGATACCCTGCTGGCCAAGCGGCTGCG
>CALKIA010000674.1 GCA_937988705.1 uncultured Chloroflexota bacterium
TAAACGGGCGCTTATCCAGCACCTGTTCCAGCCGCTCAACCGATAACATACGTCATCATTCCACATAAGATCTGTGATGGACTGAATTTTACCACTTCTACAAGATGCTCAGAACGCTGAGCGATGAGAAGACAATCAGCATCTGCGCCGGCCCATAGGTCAACCACACCACATCGTCAATGAGCGGGAAGAAAACGCCGCGAAACAAGCGCGCCGCCAGCAGCAAATCGCTGAGCAAGAAGAGCGCCGCACCCACCGCCAGTGGGAAGAAGCGCGCGTCGGCCACGGCCATGCTCGTTGCGAACCCGGCGGTGCTGGCGAGGAGGAGCGCATAGGGCAGCGCCACCCGGTGCATTACGGTGCGCTCAGTCACGCCGCGCCACACCGCGATCCACCAACCGATCACGCCGATCAGCCACCAGATAACTACCGGAGCAGCCGACAATTCCAATGGGAGCGCCGCCGTCGTCAAGAGAAAACCCGCCACGTAGAAAAGGTGCCCGATGCCGAACGATCCCATCCCGCCGAGCACATACTGCTCGATGGAGATTATGCGGGCCATGAACAAATCGCCGAGGAACCCAAATGTCATCCCGAACGCGATCGGCAGCGTATAGACGGTTGCCGGAGTCGCCCGTGTAAACAGATAGATTAACCATGCCGCGATAACCAGCGTCAGCGACGAGGCCATCCGGGTCCAGACCGGCATCCGCCGGGTTCGATCAACCCATAATTTGCCGAAAGCGAAACCACCAAAGAGCAGCATCGCCCAGAGGATAGTGGCGAAAAGAGTAAGTACTTGAGGCATAAGATCATCTTTCTAAAGAACCACGCAGCACAGTAACTCTACCCCGTTTCACACGCCACACCTACCAATGCGGGTAGTTTTTCGTAAAATCACTTCTAACGCATTCTCACTCGTGGCATGATATAAACTGTATATGAGTTATCAGGCTCACTTATTTGGAATATAGGGATTTCATGGATCATTTGTATACCCCCTGGCGCATGGCCTACATCCGCGGTGAGAAGAAACCCATTGACGGCTGTGTCTTCTGCAATCTCCCGAACCTTGAAGGCGAAACACAGATCATCGCGCGCTCAGAATATGTCTACGTGACGCTTAACCTCTACCCTTATAACAACGGGCATGTGATGGTCGTTCCCTATGACCATATCGCATCGTCTGAGGCCATGCCGGTCGCAGCCTTAACCGATTTGATGGTCACCACCAACAAAACACTTGCGGCTCTGCGCCGACTGTATGGAGCGACCGCCTTCAACATGGGGGCCAATCTCGGTGCCGCGGCGGGTGCGGGCATCGCCGAACACTTCCACTTTCATATCGTACCCCGCTGGGCAGGCGATTCTAATTTCATGACGATTGTCAGCGGCACCCGGGTCATCCCCGACACACTCGATAACATTTACCGCGAACTCAAGGCGGTGTGGGCAGAACTATACGGAGCAGAAGGGGCACCATGAATAACGATAAAAGCGGGCGCGATGCAGTCATTCTCGCCAGCGCGCGGACTCCCATCGGCAAGTTTTTGGGCGGCTTGTCGGGTTTGAGTGCCGCCGAACTGGGCAAAATCGCCGTACGGGCCGCGGTCGAGCGCAGCGGCGTGAACAGCGAAGATATCCACGAACTCATTCTCGGCAACGTTGTAAGCGCGGGCGTTGGTCAAGCGCTCCCACGACAGGTGAGCATCGGCGCGGGCTTGCCGGAAAATGTCGGCGGTGTGGCGATCAACAAGGTGTGCGGCAGCGGCCTGAAAGCCGTCATGCTGGCCTCCAGCATGATCCGCGCGGAAGATGGCGACCTGTACATCGCGGGTGGCACCGAAAGCATGAGCCGGGCCCCCTTCCTCGACGATACGCATCGCATGGGCACCAAGTATGGCCACGTCCAGCTGCGCGACTCGCTGCAAAGCGATGGGCTGTGGTGCTCGTTGTGCGATTGGGGAATGGGCAATGCCGCCGAATTCATCGGGCGGCAGCTCGAAATCAGCCGGACTGAGATGGATCAGTTTGCGTACAGCAGCCACAAGAAAGCGGCGGAAGCCACCGAAGCGGGCAGGTTCAAAACGGAAATCGCCCCCGTCACCATTAAGGGTAAAAAGGGCGACACCGTGATCGACCGCGACGAGTCAATTCGCCCGGATACCACCTATGAGATCCTCGCCAAACTCACACCCGCCTTTGAGCAGGATGGCAAAGTGACCGCGGGCAATGCGCCGGGTATGAATGACGGCGCGGCCGCGCTGGTGGTCGCCAGCCGCGCCTATGCCGAGACGCACGGGCATCAGCCAGTAGCGCGGATCGTCGGCTATGGGCATGCGGCGGTCGAACCCGCATGGATTTTCTACGCACCCGTCAAGGCGATCCCGATTGCGCTGAAGAAAGCAGGCTGGGCGGCTGAGGATGTCGATCTGATCGAGGTCAACGAGGCATTCGCGGCGCAAGTACTGGCGGATATCAAAGGTCTGAAGCGCGACGGCTACGACCTACCGCTGGAAAAGATCAACGTGAATGGCGGCGCGATCGCGCTCGGTCACCCTCTCGGCGCCAGCGGCGCACGGGTGCTCATCACGCTGATCCACGCGCTGCAAGATCGTGGTCTCAAGCGCGGGTTGGCGGCGCTGTGCCTCGGCGGCGCCGAAGCAGTCGCGCTGGCTGTCGAACTGGAATAGCGCGTAGTCGATGGTGGGCACAAAAACGGGGATGCTGACGGCATCCCCGTTTCATTGCTGCTGGGCATCACTCGGTTATGGTGCAAGAGCGGCGAGAATCCGCTCAAATACGGTGTCCCACGGGCGCGCTGCGATCACCGGCACATTCAGTTGACTCGCTTCGCGCCTTAGCCAGTCATTGTGCAATTGGCTTACGCGGGCGCGCTTGGTCTGCGCTCCCGCCTCCGGTTCGCGGAAGCCATAATTGCGCACGATCTGGTCCTCGTCCTGCTCGTCGATGAAAATCGCTTTGACACGCCCGCCATTCTCAAAAGCGCCAAAAGTTCGCTGAACGGCTAGCGCAGGCAGGATGAAATCACCATCCAAGACGGCCGCCGCTGGGACTCCAGATGATTGGCGATGACGATTTCCAAGGCGGGCTGCAGCTCCAGCGAAATCTCGACCGCCTTGTTCGCCAGTTGCTCGGGGGGCAGCGCAGCCGGATCGGGGTGTGTCCTCCAGAAATGCAGCGCGGGATACTGCGGCGGCGTGGTCATATGCTCTAAAATCAGATGAAAATCGTCTACCTCGATCAGCGCGACGCCGAAATGCTGCGCTAAACGATAGCTGACGCTCGACTTGCCCACGCCCGACGCGCCGCCAATCATCAGAATGTCCCACGTTCGCACACTCACTTGATCGCTCCATGCGGCAGCAGCGCATGAACGCCGCGCACTTGATTCACCATTTGCGTCACGCGAAGATCCACGACGAGACTCGCCAACGCCAGCGCGTCCAACCGTTCCAAACCGTACAGCCGCTTCATCACGCCGAGGATACCTTCGACGGCGAACGCTGCGGCTTCGTCGAGGTCTTTGTCAAAACCGAGCGCCAGCCAACCAGCCGGCGTATTGGCAACCGGCATCGCAAGGGGCATGTCGTCCAACAGTTCAAACGTCAGGTCGACCCGCTCGACCGGGCACTCTATCGCCGTGACCGCGATTTCGCCATCCCCTTGTACCGCGTGCCCATCGCCCGTGCTGAACAAACCGCCCGCGACCTCAATCGGCAGGTATACAGTACTGCCGACGATCAACTCTTTGCAGTCGATGTTACCTCCCGTTCGACGCGGTGGCACGGTCGAGTGAATGCCTGCTTCAGCCGGCGGCATGCCATAGATCCCCATGAAGGGGCGCAGCTGCAGCACATGGCCAAATTGATTCCGCGCAGTGTTCGCTGCGCGATCGAGCGTCCACACATGCACGGCGCCTTCGGTGGTCGCGTTAAGGCGCTGATTCCACTCGCAGACCCAACCGCCCGCAAAGGTGGTGCCAAATGTCCCAACTTCCAGGCGATCAACGCTGACGGCGAGCGTCATCCCCGGTTGTGCGCCGCGGATGGCAACCGGTCCAGTCAGCGCATGGCCGGAGTCAAGTTCGCCGGGATCACGCTCCGCAAAAACCCGCGGCCGCAGGTCGGGACTCGTAAAGCCCTCTAGCCGCCACCCCGACTCGAGACACTGAAATTGTACGGTGTCACCGGGGTCAATCGTTAGCACCGGAGGCAAATCCCGCGAGAAATGCCCATGCAGTGTTGAGCGTTCCGGTTTGAGCTCGTAGAGCGCCATCTAGACCGACCCCGCCCTTTCCATTTCCTGAGTTTCCGCATACTTGCGGGCGTTCTCCACATAGTCGAGCGATTGATGGCGGAAGTAGGTGTTATAGAGTTCCGCGTAATGCCCGTGCCCCTGCATCAGTTCCTCGTGACTACCCTGCTCGATGATGCCACCGTTTTTCAGCACGATGATGCGATCCGCGCTGCGTACGGTGCTCAAGCGATGCGCGATCAGAATGGACGTGGAGCGCTTGAGGATCAAGTCCAACGCCTCCTGAATTTGCGTCTCGGTGAACGGGTCAATACTGGCGGTCGCCTCATCAAGGATGAAGATGGCGGGTTTCTGCACCAGTACGCGCAGCAAACTGACCAACTGGCGCTGCCCCATGCTCAAGCGCGCGCCGCGTTCGCCCACGTCGCTGTCCAGCCCATCGGGCAGCGTTTCCAGCCATTCGCCGTTGCCGACGCTGTTGGCAATCGCTTCGATCTCCGCGTCGGTAGCTGCTGGCCGCGCATAGCGAATGTTATCGCGGATGGTGCCGCTGAACAGGAACGGTTGCTGGGGGACAATCCCCAGCTT
>CALKIA010000675.1 GCA_937988705.1 uncultured Chloroflexota bacterium
TTGTAGGGACGAGGCATGCCTCGTCCTTTGGCTAACATTCGGTTTGTGGCTTAGTACCACCAAGCAGAATCTATGTAGGGGCGAGGCAAGCCTCGCCCAGCATAACGAGTGTTGGTAACTACCTAAAATTGTGTGAAGTCTTTTTTAGAGCGGCGGACGCGATAAATCGCGTCCCTACGAGAAAATCGTGCTTGTGCAGGGGCGCCATTCATGGCGTCCGCTGTTTCCGACCCCACCCCCGCCCCTCCCCGAATTCAGGGAGGGGAGACAGATGTGACGCGCCTGCAAGGCTTCGTCCGCAGCGTGATCAGGAGCGATCACGCTATTCTACGCGCCCCTGCAAAAACATGTCAGGCTGATACGGGCAAGGTAAACGTGAAGGTGACGCGGCCGCCGGCACTCGTTACGCTCAGGGTGCCGCCGTGCAGCGCAATGATCTCGCGGCTGATCGCCAGACCGAGGCCACTGCCGCCGCGGTCGCGTTCGCGGGCGGTTTCCGCGCGCCAGAAGGGTTGAAAGACCTGGGTGGCATCGACGGCGCTTAAGTCGCTGCCCGTATTCGAGACGCTGAAGCGCACGCAAGCAGCCTCACGTGTGACCGCCAATCGGATTTCACCCTGCGGTGGAGTATGGCGCAGCGCGTTCGTCAGCAGATTCGACAAGACCTGACGAATCCGGGTCACATCCGCATGGAGGAGCGGCAGATCGGGTGCCAACGCGCTCGTGAGCCGGATCGCGCCATCGAGCGCGAGCGGCTCGAACGCTTCCAACAACTGATCAACCAGGACCGCCGGAGCGAGCGGCGTGCGTTCGAGCGGCAGGCGTTTGGCCTCCGCGAGGGTCAAGACGCGTAAGTCTTCGACCAAGCGCGCCAGATGAAGCGTTTGATCGTGGGCGACGGCGATATGCGCGCTGTCCAGCGGATAGACGCCGTCGAGCATGGCTTCGAGGTGGCCGCGCAGCACCGTAACCGGCGTGCGCAGTTCGTGTGCGACATCGGCGGCCATGCGTTGGCGCAGCGTTTCGGCCTCCGCCAGCGCCTGCGACATGGTGTTGAACTCCGCCGCCAGCGTTTGCACTTCGATAGTGCCGCGCGTCTGCACCTGCCGCCCGACCTGACCGACGGAGAGGTCGCGCGCCGCCGTTGTGAGGTCGCGCAGCGGGCGTACCAGTGTCCACGCGAAGAGGATGCCGACCAGCAGCGCCAGCACGGTTGCGCCGACGCCCGCCAGCGTCAGCCAACGATTCGCTTCGTCAAGGAAGGCGATTTCCGCCGTGCCGAGGGCCTGCGTCCCCGGTGAATCGCGGTAGAGCCAGCCGACCTGCACGCCGTCTACCGTGAGCGCGATCCCCTGTTCTAACTGGCTGGCGCTCAGCGTGGCCCCGATCAACCCCGGATCGCTGGACGCGGCGATGACCCCGTCCAACGCCACGACCGAGAGCACCGCACCGCGTCCGCCCACGCCGAAACCCGCGCCGTTGTTGCCGCCCGCACCGCGTCCGCCTAGCAACGACTCCGCGCCTGCCCAGGTGCCAGTGGCCGCATAGTAAGCTTGCAGTTGATCGATCTGGTCGGCGCTCACCGGGTTCGTGCGCTGCGTCACGTACTGCCGGAAACCCTCATCCAGCGTGCGCTGGACGACGAGGATCATCGCGCCGATGCCGATCCACGCGGAGAGCAGGAAGGCCAGCGACAACCGCACTGATAGGCGGTTCATGCATCCTCCCGCAGTTTGTAGCCGACCCCGAACACGGTTTCGATGTAGCGCGGTTCACGCGGATCGGGCTCGATTTTGTGGCGCAGATTCTTGATATGCACATCAATGGCGCGTTCGAAGGCGGCGAAGCTTTGCCCCTGCAAGCGGTCGAGCAGTTCGGCGCGGGTGAACACGCGACCCGGACGGGCGATGATCGCCGCCAGCAGTTCGAATTCGGTCGGTGTGAGTTCGATGCGTATGCCTCCACGGGTGACGGTGCGCGTCTCGCTGTTCACTTCGAGATCGCCAGCCCGCCACACCGGCGCAGTTTGACCGAGATCGCCATATACCCGCCGCAGCAGCGCCCGGACATGCGCGACCAGCACGCGCGGGCTGAAGGGCTTGGTGATGTACTCATCCGCGCCGATCTCCAGCCCGGTCACATGGTCGATATCATCGACGCGGGCGGTGAGGAACAGCAGCGGCACCTGACTCTCTTTGCGGATCAACCGCGCGGCTTCCCAACCGTCCATCTCTGGCATCATCACGTCGAGGATGACCAGCGCGGGCTGCTCGTGGCGGAAGGCATAGATCGCCTCCCGCCCATTGTGTGCGGTCACGACTTCCAGACCCGCTTCGATCAGATACGCGCGGATGGTGTTGAGGATGCCTTGTTCATCATCGGCTACGAGAATTTTGTGCGCCATGCTGCCGTCCTTTCGTTCCCGGTGATTATAGTTAAGGCTGGGCGGGTGCGACAATCGGCGCCGTCGCGGCCAGACTGCGGAGGTAGGCGGTAATCGCCGCGATGTCGGCGTCGGTCAGGTAGCCGCTCCACGAGGGCATGACCGTGCCGCTGACGCCGCCCGCGATGATCGCCTGAATGGCGGCGTCGGGAGTTTGGCTCAGGAACGTCTGGTTATTGAGCGCCGGGGCAATCGGTGAACCGTAGCCGTCAATGCCGTGGCACTGGGTACAGAGCAAGTCAAACAATCGCTGACCACTAGCGACTGCCTGCGGACTCATGTCGAGCGGCGCGGCTTCGATGACTGGCAGACTCACCCCGGCGGCGTTGAGTTCACCCCACCGGCTGATCAGCGAAACGACCGCCGATTGCTGCGTCGAATCCAGCGCGCTCGACCATGACGACATGAGCGTACCGGGGACGCCTTCCGTGATGGTACGGGCGAGGTCGGCGTCGCTCAGGCGGACGCGGAGTTCGTCGGTGTTGAGCGCGGGCGCTAAGGTTGAGCCTTCGCCATTCGCTCCGTGACAGGCCGCGCAGTTCTCCGCGTAGACGGTCAAGCCCGCCGAGAGCACCGCGCCAGCGGGCAAGGCCGCAACCAGCTCAAAGGTTTCCGCCGGAATCTCCGCAACCATGATCTGCGGCGGCGTCAAACCGAGTTCCGCCACGCGCGCGGTGACCGTATCCCACGTTTCGGCTTGCAGCATCACGACCAGACTCTCAATCTGCATGCCGGTCAGAATACCGTCTTCGTCTGTGCCGAATGCCGCCATGCCTGTGTTGTAGCGTCCGCGTTCAATGGTGTTGAACACGGTTTGGGCGTCCATGGCGGCGGCACTGGTGAGCGGTGGGTAGGCGGCGATCCCTTCGCCCGTCGCGCCGTGACAGGCGACACAATTTTCTGCGTAGAGATCCGTGCCTTCAGCGATCAGAGCGCTGCTCAGGTTGGCCGCCGCAGTGATCTGCCGCGCCGGCTCGCCCAGGACGGCGATGCCCAGTGCCGCCGCGATCATCAGCGTGCCCACCAAGGCGATCCAGCTCATGGAACGGGTCATGACTGCACCTCCGCATAGACCAGATCGGCATCGCTGGCGTGATCACGTTGAATGGGCGTTCCAGTGTCAACGGTGACGATCCCGTTTTCAATCGTTACGAGGAAGCGATCCAGTGGACGCGGGGCGGGTTGGTTGATGACTTGACCATCGGTCTCGAAGGCGGAACCGTGACAAGGGCAGATGAATTTGCCCTCGGCGGGATTCCACGGGACAGCACAGCCGAGATGGGTGCATTTGCGGTAGAGCGCCACAAAACCGCCGTCCGGCATGCGTACCAGAAAAAAACGACCCTGCGTGAAGGGGGTCACGCTGCCCGGTTGGAACGAGTCGACGGCGCCTGCTTCGATCACGCCGCCGAACTCACCGGCGACTAAGCGCGGCGCGAAGAAACTCAAGGTTACGGCGCCAGTTTCTGCCAGCGCCAGCACGCCGGCCGCGCCCCAGGCGATTTTCAGGAAATCGCGCCGCGTCACGGTTTTGTCGGTCATCATAACACCTCCCACGGGAGCATCAACGCCATGCCCTCACCACGAAACGCCACGCCGATCACGGTCAGGACGATGAACGACACGATCAGCAGCACAAAGACACTTTGACGGCTTTCGCACGCCGTCGCCTGAAAGATGCGCTTAATCCCGTCGTAGTAGCCGATCAGCAGCAGCAGGAGCGCCGCCAGTGGAATCCAGCCGTTGCTGATGATCGTCGGCAGGCTGGGCAGCAGCCCCGGTAGATCGAGCGCGTACTCGTCGAACAAGACCAGCAGCGGCACGACGATCAAAGCGGTGAGCGCGCCGAAGACGGCCATCCGGCGCCCCTTGGCGGAGCGGAACCACACGCCCTCGGCGCTCAAATCGAAGCGCTGATAGGGCAGGAAGGCGAGCGCGCCTAAGGCCAGCGCCGGGATGATGATCGCGCCGAAGACGGGGTGAAAATGCAGCAGTAGCTCCTGTAAACCCATGAAATACCAGGCGGCTTTGGCGGGGTTCGGGCTGTGATCGGGGTTCGCGGCGGCTTCGAGCGGCGCATTCACCCAGACTGACCACAGCAGGATCGCGCCAGTCATGACCAGCGCGAAGACGAATTCGCGCGAGACGAGATGCGGCAGCGTCGTCACTTTTTCGATCTGCGGGCCAGCGCTGCCATCGACGCTGCCGTCCAGCTTGTGCGGAATGCTCAGGCTGTCCTTGCGCACGCGCCAGATGTGGAACGAGACGATCCCCATCAAGGTGATCGGGATGATCGCCACATGCAGCCCGTAGAAGTTGGTGAGTGTCGCCGCGCCCACTTCGGGGCCGCCGAGCAGGAAAGTGCGCAGCGGTTCGCCGATCAGGGGGACGTAGCTGAGCAGACTGGAGCCGACGGTCACCGCCCAGTACGCCAGTTGATCCCACGGGAGCAGATAGCCGGTGAAGTTCGCGCCGACGACCAGCAGCAGCAGACCGATGCCTAGAATCCAGTTGAATTCGCGCGGGGTTTTGAAGCCGCCCGTGAAAAAGACGCGGAGCAGATGCAGGAACGCCACAATCACGAGCAGATTGCCGCTCCAATGATGCAGATTGCGGATCAACTGCCCAAACCAGACTTCGGTTTGCAGGTTGAGCATGTCGCGGTAGGCGGTTTCGGGCGACGGCGTGTAGACGAACATGAGCATGACGCCCGTCAGGGAGAGCAGCGCCACCAGCAGCAGCGCCAGCCCGCCGAGTCCCCATGTATAGGTGAATTTGAGCGTCGGTTTGGCGACTTTGCTGGGGTGCAGATGCAGGATCAGGTTGTTCATCACGACGCGCATCCGGCCACGATCATCACGGGGCGGGAGTTCATCCCGTTGGATGGACTCCCAGACACGCTGTTTCAGTTCATCGGGTCGGGGATCAAGGTTGTCGGTCATCAGATTTATCTCTCTCGAAAATAGTGTGCAATCCGGTGGCTGCGAAGAGAAGGACAAGTTATGAGTGTGTTGAAAACGGTTGCCGTATGACCCCACCCCCAGCCCCTCCCCGAATTCAGGGAGGGGAGCCAACACCGTTCGCAATGTCATCCCTCTCCGCGCTTGCGTGGGAGAGGGGCGGGGTTTTTAAACACGCTCATGCTGCGTCCCGATAGGTTCATCTCTACGGGGTGGTGGTGGCTTCCGGTGTCACATGCTGACCGCCCGTGCCATTCCCCTGACCGCGACCGGGACCTGCCCACAGCGGACGCCCATTCGGGTCACGCAGCAGGATGCGTTCGCCCGTCGCCGTCTTGGTCACCTGACCGGGGCTGAACTGGTCGCCCTGCCAGAAGCCGAGCAGCGCCACCGCGTCCCCTGTGGCGAAGGTGACCGCCTGCTGCTGCCAGAAATCCGCTCGTCCGAAGGAGACGGTCAGCGCCGCGCCGTCGGTGGTTTGCAGGATCAAGCCGTTGTTGGTCAGCGCCGTTACCGTGCCTTCGACCGTCACCCACTGGTCAGCCGGGATTTGCACTTCGCCCTGACCGCCGCTTGTGCCTGTGCCGGAACCGCTGCCGCCCGCCCACAACGGCTGTCCGTTTGCGTCGCGCACGGCGAGGACTGCGCCATCGCTGGTGGTGACCGCCCGGGCGTGATAATCCGTCCCATTGAAGAAGCCATCGACTGTCACCACGGCGCCCGCCAACAGGGTCACGCCCTGGTTTTGCCAGTAGTCCGGCGAACCGAGTTCGACGTAGATGGCGCTGCCGTCGGCGAGCGCCATCTGCATACCGACACTGGCTAGTTCGAGGATCGTGCCGCTGCCGCTCCACACGTCGCCCACGCTGCTGGCGGAGGCGTTCACTGGCTGCGTGCCTTCCGCTTGGCCACCCTGCCCACCTTGATTCCCTTGGCCACCCTGCCCGCCCTGCGGTTCGTGGGTGGCAGTCGCGACGGTGCTGCTGGTGACGGCTGGTGACGGCTGGTCGAGGAGGGCGAAGGCGGCTCCACCGATCACGGTGAGTACGAGCAGGCCGACGATGATTTTCTTCAACATGAGGTTGGCTCCTGAAAAGTTCGTTTCGATATGCGGTGATGATGCGCAAAAGTTGTGTAGAGGTTATGTAGACGCGGTGTCGTGGTTGTGTAGGGAATCGCGGGAGCAGGTCTGGGTAAAACAAAAAGGACGAGGCCGCGTAGGCCTCGTCCCGACGAAATCAGTTCAAGTTGTATCCCGGCGGCCGATCTAGCCCGCGCAGTTCTCGAAGGCAGGGAGGTGGCTGAATTCCGAGGCATCGCGCAGGTTTTGCGCCACATACGTCAGATCGGGATAGGCGGCAAAGGCCGTCATCATCGTGTCGTACAGGTCGAAGTTAGCGACTTCGGCACTCGCGCCGACTGCACAGGCGTCCGCTGCACTGGCGAAAACTGGCAGGTCGAAGGCGGGGAGTTCAGGCACAGCGACTCCGTAGCGGCTGAACAACAGTTCCCAGGCCGCGGCGTGCTGAGCTTCGCTGTTCAGAATGTTGCTGAAGGGGCGCACAGCACCGAACTGCGCCAACACACTTTCGTAGACCGCATAGGCATGCTGTTCGTCGAGCCAGCCCGCGATCATCAGGTCGATGACATCCTGCGGCAGTTCGTCGACCACTGCGTCCGGCAGGTTGAGGAGCAGACCAGAACCGTTCATTCCCGGTGTGCCGTTCTGCTGGCCGAACTGATTACCCGTCCCGGCTGCTGCTTGCCCGAACTGGCTGCCCGTCCCGGCTGCTTGCCCGAATTGACTGCCCGTACCATCTTGCGTACCCGTCTGATTCGCGGCCTGCTGTCCGTTTTGACTGCCCGCGCCGCCACCATTGCCACCTTGACCGCCGCGCCCACCGCCCATTTGCGCTGAGACGGCGCTCAATCCGAGAGTCATCACGATGACCAACACCAGTAGGGTGATGAAAATCCGTTTTGCGTTCACAAGCTTCGCTCCTGAGTACTATCGTTCGATTTACCCCTACGATAGAGCGAAGATGTGTAGAAATGATGTGCGGGCTGTGTCGGAGTTATGTCGGATTCGTTTGCGCCAAACCCGTCTCGATGTAGCCGGTGAGCTGGACGGGCGACAAGCCGCCGACATGGGTTGCATACAGGCTGCCATCGCGCCCAATGAACAGGCTGGTCGGATAGCCGGTGATGGCGAACACATCCTGCAAACGACGCTCTGTATCCAGCACGACCGGGAATTGCAGCGCGAATGCTTGCGCGAACGGCGTAATTTCTGTGGCTCGCTCGCCATCGTTGATCGCTAGCACGACCAGGCCCTGATCGCGGTAGTGCTCATACGCTCGCTCGATGGCGGGCATTTCGGCGCGGCAGGGTGGGCACCATGTCGCCCAGAAGTTGAGCATGACCACTTGCCCGTGATAATCGCTCAGGCGCACGACGTCGCCGTTGAGCGTATTCGCCGTGAAGTCGGGTGTGCTGCTCACGCGGGCGGTGTTCAGCGAGGCGCTGACGATCAGTGCCCCGACAATCAGCACGCCGACGCCGAGGTAAACGAGGATCAGCGGGTTGGTGCGCTGTTCAATGCGTTGGAATTTGCTCTTTTTCGCTGCTGCACTCATGGAATTTCCTAGCGTGGCTAACGCTTCGTGTGGGCCGAAGCGGATTCCGTCAATCATCACCTTTGACTGTAGCCGATCAGCGGCGCGGCGGGTATAACAATTCACTTATGTTCAAGCATAAGTAGAGCTAATGCGGCCTAGAACGGGCTCGCGCTGGCAGAAACTGATGTGCTCAGTATGCTCAATAGAAGAAGACAACCAGAGTGAGGAGTACAGGGATGCAGACACCGAACGACCGTCGTTACAGTGGCGAGATTGAACGCCTGCGGTCACCGCAGCGGTTGGCGTTGATGGAAGTGGAACGCGTAGTTGGGCTGGCGCTGGAGGGGATCGCGGCAAAGTCGGCATTGGATGTGGGGACGGGGAGCGGCTTGTTCGCCGAGGCGTTTGCGGCGCAGGGGCTGACGGTCGCAGGCGCGGATGTGCGCGAGGATATGCTCGACGTGGCGCGGCAGTTTGTGCCGGACGGGGTGTTCCGGCAGGGGCGTATGGAGGCGCTGCCCTTCGGTGCTGGTGAATACGATCTCGTGTTTCTGGGGCATGTGCTGCATGAAGCGGATGATCTCGTGGTGGCGCTGCGCGAAGCCCGCCGGACGGCGCGGCTGCGCGTGGTCGTGTTGGAATGGCCGCACGCCGTACAGGACTACGGCCCGCCGCTCGATCATCGGCTTAAGCCGGAGCAGGTCGCTGCCGCAGCACTGGAGGCCGGACTCCCGCAGTTCGAGCGGATTGATCTGGCGCAGTTGGTCCTGTATCGCCTGAATATCGGCTGACGCTTGTGGGGTGAGCGTGGTTGCGACGGTTCTCGGCAAGCGGAGTTGGTCTTCGTAGGAACGCGATTGATCGCGTCCGTGGTTTCCGACCCCACCCCCGGCCCCTCCCCGAATTCAGGGAGGGGGGACAGATAGGGCGCTTGTGTCGGGGCGAGAGGACGAGACATCTCTCGTCCCGACCATTAGAAACCACCCCTGTCAGAGGTGGGGTGCATAACCGTGCGCCCCACCGAATAACGCCTTAGAGCGCCGCGGCGACGCGCAGGAGTTTTTCGCGCGCGGCCGTGGCAATCGGTTCCAGCGCGGGGTTATTGACGAAGTCCAGCATCCCCTTGGGATCGATGATCGACACCTCAGTCGTCCCTTCATCAACTTGCGACACGGTCACGTTGCACGGGAGCAGCAGGCCGACATCCGGCGCCAGCGTGAGCGCTTGATGCGCCAGATGCGGGTTGCACGCGCCGAGGATGCGATAGGGGCGAAAATCCACGTCGAGCTTCTTCTTCAGCGTGTCTTTGACGTCGATTTCGGTGAGCACGCCGAAGCCTTCGACCTTCAACGCGTCGATCACGCGCTGACGAGCCGTTTCAAGATCGGCATTTACGGTGACTTTGATGCCGAGATTCTCTGCTGACAGATTCATAGTGTGCTCCTAGCCGCGTTCGACGGGCAGACCACTGCCCGACCACGAATACATCCCACCGACGATGTTATAGACCGTGTCGAAGCCTTTTTGCCCGAGCAGCGCCGCCGCCGATTGGCTGCGCGAACCGGAGGCGCAAATCACCGCGATGGGCTGGTGCGGGTCGAGTTCGGTCACGCGGCGCGTGAGTTCGCCCAATGAGATCAATTTCGCGCCGGGGATATGCCCGGAGGCGTATTCCCACGCCTCGCGCACATCGACCACCAGCGGACGTTCAGCGCCCTCCGCCAGCAAAGTGCTGAGTTCATTCGCTTCAATGTCGCGCACATCGCCCGCGGTGACGGGCAGGCCGAGCGCTTGCCACGTACTCAGGCTGTCCGCGAGGTAACCGACGACGTTTTCGAAGCCGACACGGGCGAGGCGATACACCAGCGCCACATAATCCGCCGGATCGCTCACTTGCAGCACGATCAGGGCATCGGGCTGTAGGACATGGCCGATGCGATTGCTCAACTGCTCATCAAAGGGCAGATGAGTCGCGCCGGGGATGTGCGCCTGCTTATATTCGGCGGCGGTGCGCGTATCGAGGAGCGCTGCGCCGCGTTGAAATTCGTTGATCGCCTGCTGGGTTGAGAGCGGACGCGGCTTGACCTCGCCTAACGGACGCGGCCCCTGGCGGTTGATCGCCTTGATGCGCTTGTGATTTCCCGGTTGTTCGGGGAGGCCGGTCGTCGCAAAATCGATGTATTCGTCGCGGGTGCGCGGCTGGAGGGCGGGATTCGAACCGCGTTCAAAGCCGAGGGTGGTGATGCGCACCGAGCCAATCGACTTGCCGCACAGCGACCCCGCGCCGTGTCCCGGCAGAATCAGCGTGCCATCGGGCAGGGTGAGATATTCGTTGTTGAGCGTATCGTGCATGTGCCCGGCGAGGTCGCGCGCGGCTTCGAGGCCGACGAGATCGGGGCGACCGGCGTCGCCAACGAACAGCGTATCGCCCGTGAGCGCCATCCACGTTTGTTCGGAGCGCGTCTTGTCCGCGACCAGCACGGTGATGCTCTCCGGCGTGTGGCCGGGGGTGTGACGGATGCGCAGATCCAGATTGCCGAGCGTCAGTGTGTCGCCGCCTTTGAGGGTTTTATGTTCGAATTCGGCGTCCGCCGCTTCATGGACATAAATGTCCGCGCTGGTCCGGTCAGAGAGTTCGGTGTTGCCGGAGACATGATCGGCGTGCAGATGCGTTTCAATGATGTGGGTGATCTTCAGGCCGCGGTCGGCTGCTGCGTCGAGATACTTCTGCACATCCCGGTCGGGGTCGATGACGGCGGCGACACCATAGCTCTCACAACCGACGAGATAGGAGAGGCAGCCGATACCGTCAATAAAAAACTGTTGGAGATACATCCTGATACATCCTCACTCACTGCAGACTGCTGGTATGGTGTCACTATAGCAGAGGGGCGCGTCCAGCAGTTCTACCCGACTCCTTATGGAATGGTATTAGCTGTAGGTTATGTCAGCGTCCGGTACATGGCAGCATGTGGGAGCGGGCGACGGTGCTATACTGAGCCTATACTCTGGCGTCTGTAGACCTAAGGAGTCTGCTCATGAAACCCGCCGCCCTCGCCTGTCTCCTGCTTTTGACCCTCATCAGTGCCTTCACCCTCAGTGCCCAAAAAGAGACACCCCCACCCACACCTACGCCGACCGCTGGCCTGCCTCGGCTGCATCAATCCGAGGAAATTGCGGAGGAGTTTGAGACCAACTGGGAGCGGGTGGTCGCCGAATTGCAGAGCTTCGAGCTGATCGATGGCGAAGGTGAACTGTTGTTTTTGGAGGAAATGGCGATGGAAGCGCTGGGCGGAGGGGGCAGTGCCGATGTGACCTACCGCAATTATGTAATGGGCGCACTGATTAGTGTGCGCGAGGATGGCGGCGACGCACCGGGCGTGTGTACGTTCATCACGCGCGGCGAAATGAACCGTCAGGGTGAGATTTTACGGGCGACAGGTGTCGTCGTGACCTCGGATGATGAAGTCGTCGCGCTCGAACTGACGGGGACGAATGCGGCTCCACGCATGCAGAGCGTGGATACCGATGGCGATCCGGCATTTCATGATCCCGTGTATGTGGTCGTGTTGATCAAGGACGCGGCGCTCAGCGTGTGGGCTGATGGCGTACCCGTCATCGAGGAATGGGCGCTCGTGAACGAACTCCCCGAAGTCGAATATGCCGATCCGGTCGCGACCGTTGTGAATCCGGAATTTGGCTGCGTGATGACGGAACTCTGGGCGTATGGCTTTTAGCCCAGCCGTACCACGCGATCCACCAACGTGAGCAGCGTCGGATTGTGCGTGAGCAGGATGAGCGTGCGTCCGGCGTACTCTTGCAGCACAGCGGCGATCACGTCGCGTTCGGTCTGGGCGTCGAGATGCGCGGTCACTTCGTCGAGGATGAGGATGGGCGCCTCTTTGAGCAGGGCGCGCGCCAAGGCGACCCGCTGACGTTCGCCGCCGCTCAGCTTAACGCCGTTTTCCCCGACCAGCGTCTCATAGCCGTCTGGCAGCGTCGTGATGAACGCATGAATGTGGGCGGCGCGCGCCGCCTGTTCAACGGCGGTATCGTCGGCGTCGGCGCGGACGAGGCGGATGTTTTCGCGCAGCGTCGTGTTGAACAGGTGCGTGTGCTGCGGCAT
>CALKIA010000676.1 GCA_937988705.1 uncultured Chloroflexota bacterium
CCGAACTTGTCGGGCTGTTTGAGGCTGGGCATCCCCTTGCCGCCGAGGCGGAACTTCTTGCCGGACTGCGTACCCGCCGGAATCTTCAACCGGAGCGACCGCGCCAGCGTCGGAATTTCCACTTCGCCGCCGAGTATCGCCGTGAACATATCGGTTTTGACTTCGACTGTGAGGTTATCGCCGTCACGTGTATAGAGCGGATC
This sequence comes from uncultured Chloroflexota bacterium, assembly GCA_937988705.1. Lineage (GTDB taxonomy): Bacteria > Chloroflexota > Anaerolineae > Aggregatilineales > Phototrophicaceae > Flexifilum. The sequence continues at coordinate 204 of CALKIA010000676.1, forward strand.
GGCTTCCACCTGCACGATGAGGTAGAGATCGCCCGGTTTACCGCCATTGACGCCCGGTTCGCCTTCGCCAGAGAGGCGCACGCGCGTGCCATCAGTCGCGCCCGCCGGAATCTTCACGCGGATTGAACGGTCGCCGATAGTCACCTGCCGGGTTGTGCCTTCGTAGGCTTCTTTCAGGCTGATAGTGACGGGCTGTTCGTAGTCCTGCCCTTTACTGCGCACGGACGATGCCCCGCCCATCCCAAACGGATCGAAGGCGGCACTGCCGCGCTGACTGGTCCCGGGAGAACGCCCGCGCCCACCGAAAATCGAACCGATGAGATCGCTGAGATCGCCCATATCGACATTCTGCGTATGCGTATAACCGCCACCGGGCGTGCCGCCACCACCGAAGCCCTGCGGATTGACCGTCCCGAAGCGGTCATAGGTTTTGCGTTTTTCGGGATCGCTGAGCACCTCGTTTGCCTCGTTGAGTTCCTTGAAGCGGGCTTCCGCCTGCGGATCATTCGGATTGGCATCCGGGTGATATTTCTTGGCCAAACGGCGAAACGCTTTCTTGATGTCATCTTCACTGGCATCGCGTTTCACGCCGAGAATGTCGTAGTAGTTCTTCGCCATAGTCATCTGATTTCTAACACTAAACCACATCGTCGATCGGAGCGGAGGTAAGGTGTGCCACTGCGCTCCGCAAACCTTATCGACCTACTTTCAATGGTAAGGCGGTCGGAGAGGGGTGTCAACAATCTATCAGCTTTTCTTACATAGATTTTATGTGGTCTTTTGGACGAGAATGTAGTCCGCGACCTGATGCCCGATCATGCGATCCTCGTCGTTCACGCGCGCCGTGATCGGCCCATCGAAGGGGTCGATTGAGAGGATTTCGAGCGGTGAGTCGAGCGTGAAGCCGCGGTCAAGAATGTGCTGGAGCATCTCAGGATCGCTCGTTTTGAGCTGTGCGACGGTGGCCATGTCACCGACTTCCAGTTCGGAGAGCGGCTGGAGGTTGCGCACGGGCAGCAGCAGCCCTTCGGCGGTGGGGATTGGGTCACCGTGCGGGTCAAAGCCGGGATCGCCCAGCTTCTGCGCCAACGCATCGACAAAGCGCTCAGACACGGCGTGTTCCAACCCTTCAGCTTCTTCGTGCACTTCGTGCAGTTCATAGCCCAATTCGCGCACGAGGTACAGCTCGATCAGGCGATGCCGCCGGATGACCTTGAGCGCGATCTGCACACCTTTGGGCGTGAGCAGAACGCCCTGATACTTCTGATAGTCGACTAGTTCCAACGCCACCAGCCGCTGCGCCATATCGGTGACCGATGGGGCGGTGATGTTGAGCACATCGCGTAACGTATTCGTCGAGACGCGTTCTTCACCTTGCTGTAAGGTGTAAACCGCCTTCAGAAAGTTCTCGACCGAGGGAGACTGGGGACTTTTCGTCATCGCGCTTTCCAGCATGATAAGTGCATAGCGTGATTCTAGCACAAACTCTCTCGCGTCCCTATAATCGCGCCGTAAATTCTTGTTAACGGATTGCCTCACTTCTCATGAGAGGTGAGTCCAGCGGGATGAGGTTCACTCAGAGGATTTTATGGAGCGCCTGACCGAAATAGATTTTAAGCATGATCAACTGCGCGCCTTGCTGGCGCAGCGCGGCGCGGATACGCTGTGGATTCAAAAGACACACAACATCTCGTGGATCACAGCGGGCGCGAATCCGGCGATCCCGCTCGATAATCCGACCGCCCCCTACAGCGTGATCATCACTACGAAGCAGCGCGCGATTCTCGCGGATAACATCGAACTGCCGCGCATACAAGCCGAAGACCGCTTTGAGGATTTTGGCTTTGAGTACGTGCCGATGCGCTGGTACGACAAACAGATCCCACCGATGCCCAATCTGATCACCGATGTGGATGGCGCGGTCGATGCCGAATTGCAAAAGCTGCGCTGGAAACTCACGGAAGGCGAGCAGGTGCGGCTGCGGGCGTTGGGCGCAGATGCGGCGGTCGCCATCGAAGGCGCAGTGCGGACGACGCGCCCCGGCGACAGCGAGTGGCAGATCGCCGCGCGGTTGGATGCGGCCTGCCGGGAGAGCGGCGGCAACGCCATCGTCAACCTGATCGCCACTGACGAACGCATTTCGCGTTTTCGGCATCCGTATGTGACGAACAAGCGGCTGGAGCGCTATGTGCTGGTCGCCGTGGTGATGCGGCGCGGCGGGTTGATGGTATCGGCCACGCGGTTGGCCTATCACGGCACGCTGCCCGCCGAACTCGCGGAGAAAGCGCGCAAAGTCGCCACGATTGACGCGGCGGTGATGGTGGCCTCCAAGCCGGGGCGGACGCTCGGCGAAGTCTTCGCGGATTTGCAGCGCGCTTACGCTGAAGTCGGGGAGGCGGAGCAGTGGCAGAATCATCATCAGGGTGGCCTGACCGCCTACCGTCCGCGCGAAGTGATCGTCACGCCGGGCAACCCAACCGTGATCGCTGCGGGCAACGTGTGCGCGTGGAATCCGTCGATTGTCGGGTGCAAATCGGAGGACACAATCCTGATCGGGACGGATGGCTTCGAGATCGTCAGCGCCGCTTCGCCCGCTTTCCCCTCGATTGAGGTGCGCATTGGGGATCAGGTGGTGACGCGGCCGGGGATTCTGGAAATCTGACCTGACGCCATTTGATTCGGCTTTCTGAACGTGTACCCCAGGCGCCGCGTTAATGCTTCATCCCGTAAGTTATTCCTGATCGTTCGTAGGGACAGCGCCTGTGCTGTCCGTTTGGAGCGGACACGGCAGGCCTTGTCCCTACGAGAAAAACCAGCTTTCGTAGGGACGCGATTTAGCGCGTTCGCCGTTCCCAAATCGACTGCACGCTCTTCTACGCACTTCCAAGCTTGCCTCGTCCCGATAACCGGAGATTTGCTCACGGGGAAATGGAACGATGGCGTTTTACCCAAAGCGCCGATTCAGCAGCACGCGGTCATTGAACAGGAAGCGCACGCTCTCGATGTCGTCTGTCAGGATTAAATCGAACAGCACATTCGGATAGCGTTCCGCGATGGCGACGCGCACCGCCTCGGCGGTGTCGGGCGGCGCGATGACCGTCACGGCCAGACTCTGCGAGTTAGGGATGTAGTCGATCAGCTCGGTGTGCGCGGTGACGATCGGGCGGAAGGTGTTCCAGTACGACTGCGCCGTCTCGAAGAACCAGCGCGGCTCCAACCCCGGCCCAAGGATGATCATGTGGTGATCGGGTGTCCCATGAATCGGACCCGGCCCGAAATCTTCCGGTTGAACTGGCCCCCCGAAATCCGGGTTCATCACCTCAATATCTGGCACCTCTCTGAAGATCGGCGGCGTCTCTGCCAGCCGACCGATCGCCGGGGCGGTCGTCGGTACGTAGTATTCATCTTCTTTCCACAACGTCACCCCGAAGAACCACGGCGGCGCCTGCCGTGCGATCCATTCGAACATGGCGACGGTCGCCTCGGCCTGACTGTTCTCGTCATAGGGCGGATAGCGGCGATCCTGCTGGAATGAGCCGCCCCGAAACGGCCAGATGCCGCCTTCCGTGCCGAGAACCGGGACGGCCTGCGACCCGAACATCTGCGCAGCGCGTTCGTTGAACATCGTGCCCATCGCCAGCAGTCCCACCGGATCGCCGTAGGGAGTCTGCGCCGTCCCGCCGTAGATCGTGCGGCCGGGGTCGGCGGACTGCGAGATCGGATCGTAGGGGTATTCGAAGTGCCAACCGCCTTCGCGCGCCGTCTGCGCGGAGGGCGGACGCGCACCGCCGCCCGGCGCTTCCTGATAGAAGTGGTTGAGCGTGTAGGGATGTGTGGCAACATACAAGCCGTTTGCCAGCACATTGCGAAAACGGTCGAAATGGTTCTGCGCGAGGTAGTTGAGGAAGGCATCCATCCACATGACGGCGGCATACTGCGGGTTGTCGCTTTCCGCCAGTGGGATGAATCCGGGATAGCAGCCTCGGCTGACCGTGTATTCAGCCCACAGCAGCCAGTTGTCCATCAGCGGGCGGATGACGTTATCCATGTCCTGCCAGCTCGGGTCAAAACCCTCTTGCCATTCCACGCCGAGATTCGGCTCGTTGTAGAACTCGAACCACTTCACCCCGACGCTGATGAACGCATCCATGATCGAGCGCAGATGCTGGTCGAACGGCCCCGCGCCGTAGCGTCCCAGATACAGGCGGACGACAGGCGTAATGCCCATGCTCATCAGCACCTGCGCGTCGTCCACATACTCGAAACCCGCCGCCATCAGCTTCGCCCAACCGGCATGGATCTGCCCGTAGCGTGACACTTCGAGCGGCGTCTGATAAATGCTGGACACGTGCAGCCCGCGTGGGTTGCGTGACCAAACGTAATCGCTCAAGCGCATTGGGTTATCCTCCAGTGATCGGGCCGGGCGTCGGGTTGATGGGCTCGCGGGTGGCGACGGGGGTCAACAGCGCTGGATCGGGCGTTTGCGTGATGAAGCCCGGCGGATGCGTCGCCGTCGGGATGACCACGGGCATATTCGGGTCGTAGGTGGGCGTCGGGATCGAGAGCGGCATCCCGAAGGGTTGGTTTTGTTCGGCGCGGCGGTTGAGTTCGGCTTTCGCCTCATCAAATAATTCGTACACCACCGGATCGTAATAGGCATTGGGTGCGGTGAAAGTGAGCTGCCGCGCAATATCCGGCTCAATGTCGCGGCGCGCGATGACGGTCACGGTGACGGATTTGTCCGGCGGAATCAGCGCGATAAAGCGCGTATTGCTGACGACCGTCGGGCGATAGCGTTCCCAGTACTGGCGCGCGGCATCGAACAGCCATTCCGCGCCCAGATTCGGGGCGATCAGCAAAAAATGATGATCGGGATAGATGTCTGGTCCAATGGGCAAAAGTGATATTCCTCGTCAAACTGGCTTCATCCTATCATAGATGGACTCACGCTGTCACGTTACACTAGATGCCCTATGCCTATCAATGGAGTCCGCTTATGGAACAGGTGATCCCGCTGCTCATTTTGGGCTTGGCGGCCGGGGTACTTTCAGGAATGTTTGGTATCGGTGGGGGCGTGGTGATTGTCCCTGTTTTGGTCACCCTTTTTGGCTATGAATTGAAACCCGCGGTGGCGACTTCGCTCGGGGCGCTGCTGCTCCCGGTCGGCATCTTCGCCGTGATCGAGTACTACCGCGCAGGCAAAATGAAAGTCAGCGTGTCGGCGATCATTGCGCTCGGCTTGGTCGGCGGCGGGTGGTTTGGTTCGCAGCTGGCATTGAACCTGCCTGTCGATACCCTCCAGCGGCTGTATGGCGCGTTCTTGCTGTACGCAGCGTGGCGTTTTACGGAACCGCGCAAATGGTTGGCCGATATTCGCGCCGGTAAAAAGCCGGTTGAAGTCGTCGGGCACGAGACGAACGCGTCGTTCATCAGCCTGCTGATTCTGGGGCTGGGCGCGGGCGTGGTCTCCGGCATGTTCGGCGTGGGCGGCGGCATTGTGATCGTCCCGGCGCTGGTGGCTTTCCTCAAGTTTGATCAGAAGCTGGCGGTCGGTACGTCGCTCGGCGCGCTGCTGCTTCCGGTCAGCCTGGGCGGTGTGATCTCCTACTATCAGGCGAACATGTTCAATGTGCAGGACTCGGCCTTAATCGCCGTCGGCCTGGTGGTGGGGGCGTTAGGCGGGGCGCGGTTAGCGCTCAACTTGCCTTCGACCACGGTCAAGCGGCTGTACGGCATTTTCCTGCTGTTTGTCGGGCTGCGCTTCTTGCTGCAAATCGGCTGACCTTACCCGTGATTCTGCTCCAGAGGCTGGAGGACAAGACACTTGTAGGGACGCGCTTCTGCGCACGTCCGCGATGGGCGGACGTCCAAAAGGGCGTCCCTACAGTAAGGTCGCTAAGGCGAATAGGTGACCAAACATTAAAACTGCCCGGCCTTGAACCAGAGGGATTGGGGCGAGGCTGTTTCTTATGCGCAAGTGGCATGGGCGCAACAGTTAAGACGGATGAGGCCCGGCCTCGTCCCTACAGTGTTGAAAGGCGACTAGCGATGCTGCGACGTTTACTCCTCTATTTATCGGCGGCGAAGTGGGCGCGTGGCATCGTCACGCGCTGGGGCGTGGCGCGTAAGGTGGCGCGGCGCTTCATCGCGGGCGAAACCATCGACGATGCCCTAAACGCCACCCGCCAATTGAACGAGCAGGGTTTGCTCGTCTCGCTCGATTACCTTGGCGAAAGCGTGGAGAGCGCCGCCGATACCCACGAGGTCGTCGGCACCTACCGCCGCATGATCGAGCTGATTCAGCGGCACGGTTTACAGGCGGGTGTGTCGCTCAAGCTGACGCATCTTGGCTTGGATATTGGTGAGGAATTGTGCCTGTTGAATTTGCGCACGATTCTCACCGAGGCCAAAACGCAGAATATTCCCGTCACGATTGACATGGAAAGCAGCGCCTATACCGAAAAGACGCTGCAAATTTTCCGCACTATGCGCCACGAATATGACTTCGACAATGTCGGTACGGTGATTCAGGCGTACCTGTATCGTACCGCCGACGATCTGCGTGCCTTTGCTACAGAAGGCGCGACGATTCGCCTGTGCAAAGGCGCATATCTCGAGCCGCCGACGGTCGCTTTCCCCGAAAAAGCGGATGTGGACAAGAACTATATCGACGTGATGCGCGCGTATCTCGCCGCGCCGCCGCCCGCCTATTTGCAGTTGGCCACACACGACGAGCACATCATCCAGACAGCGGAAAGCATCATCCGCGCGGGGAATTTGCAGAACCGCAGCGAATTCCAGATGCTGTACGGCATACGCACGGCGCGCCAGCTCGAACTGGCCGCCGCGGGTTTCCCGGTGCGCGTGTATGTGCCCTTTGGCGAAGCGTGGTACCCGTATTTCATGCGCCGCTTGGCCGAACGTCCCGCGAATCTGTGGTTTTTTGCCAAGAGTTTCTTCCGGTCGTAGCGGCGGCGCCACAAGTTCCTTATCGATCAAGCCCCGTCCGCGCTACAATCGGAGGGGCTTTTTATTTTCGTCCAGCCTAAGCGAAAGTGTGCTGCGATGACGACAGTCGAATTGAATGGGCAGGGTCTTTACTACGAAGACAGCGGCGGGGCGAAGCCCGTTGTGGTGTTCATGCATGGCTTCCTGTTTGATCAGACGATGTTTGATCCGCAGGTCGCGTATTTGCAGGCCGACTATCGCTGCATTCGCTTCGATGCGCGCGCGCTGGGGCAAACGCGCTGGGACGGCCAGTCGTTTTCGCTGTATGACACAGCCGCGGATGCCATCGGTCTGCTGGATCAGCTGGGCATTCAACAGGCCGCGTTCGTCGGTATGTCGCAAGGCGGTTACGCGCTCATACGCCTCGCGCTGCGTTATCCCGAACGGGTCAAAGCGGCGGTGTTCCTGAGCACCTATAACGGCGTCGATACGGACGAGGTCAAAGCCGTTTACCGGTCGATGCGCGACGGTTTCGCGGGTGAGGGTAAGGCGGGTGTCCTCGACGTGTTCGCCAATCTATTCCTCGGGGCTAATCAAGCGCTGCGTACCTACTGGCTGCCGCGCTGGACGGCGCTTCCGGCGCTCAACGTCTTTCACGGTATGAATAACCTGATCGACCGGGACGACATTTCAGCCCAGCAAGCGGCGCAGATCACCGTGCCGGCGCTCGTCATGCACGGCGATGGGGATCAGGGCATCCCGATGGCGCTGGCGGAACGCAGCCTGTTCAAGGTGCTGCCGAATGTCAAAGGGTTGGTCAGCATTCCCGGCGGCACGCACGCGGCGAATCTGGTCAATCCGGACGCCACAAATCCACCGCTTAAAGCGTTTTTAGATGCCTATGCCCGTTAACCTCCTGCGCTATCGCCTGCCGCTCCTGCTGATCGGCGCTGCGGCGCTGCGGTTGCTCGTACTGCTGGCGTTTCCCGGCGTATTCGCCTTTGAGCAGACCGGTGCGATTCACGGTTCGGGCGCGTTTGATACCTATGCGGTCAATTTGCTGGACACAGGCGTGTATGGCCTGACTCCCGGCGTGCCTGATGCTATTTTGTCCCCCGGTTACAGCTATTTCCTCGCGGGGATCTACGCGCTGCTGGGACGCTCCGCGTTGAGCGTGGGGGCGGTACATATCGCGCTCGACGGGCTGGCGATCTGCCTGCTCGTCGCCATCGGGCGGCGCTTGTTCCAGCAGGCCTGGATCGGTTGGATCGCGGGGGTGTTCTACGCCCTCTACCCCTATCTGATCTTTCAGAATCTCACGCTGATCGATACGCCATTTTTCATGGCGCTCCTGTACGCGTTCCTGCTCACAGTGATCGCTCTGCGCGACCGCCCGCACATGGGCCGCGTCGGGTGGCTGCTGGCGGTCGGCGGCGGTGTGATCCTCGGCGTGCTGGCGCTCGTGCGCCCCAACATTCTGCCGCTGACGGCGTTGGTGGCGCTCTGGTTTTTGTTCCGCCGCTCGTTCGGGCAAACGGTGGTGCGCCTCGCTCCGGTCGCGCTCGTCAGTCTGCTCGTGGTGTTTCCGTGGTTTCTCCGCAACCAGAGCGTCTACGGCTCGTTCGGGACGTTTGCGATCAATGGGGGATCGAATTTTTATCAGGGCAACAACCCGCAGTCGATTCCGTTTTACCGCGCGGGCTACGATACCCAGTGGATCACGCCGCCCGCCGAAGACATCCCGGAAACCACGGCGGGGGATCGACGCTGGTATGCGCTCACGTGGGCATATCTCAACAGCAACCCCACCGTGATCCCTGAACTGCTGTGGGTGAAGTTTCTCACCCACTGGAGCATTGACATTTTTCCCCGGCTCAACCCGGTGGCGGGCGTCGTGCCGAGCCTTGATGCGCAGGGGAATGTCATCCCGGACACGACGGCGGGGGCGGCGGTCGAAGCGGGTGATCCGGTCGCGCAGTACGAACAGCCGCTGTTCGACCAGATCGGGCGCGTGCTGCACCGCTTCTACTTCGGCGGACTGCTGCTGCTGGCGCTCGTCGGGATCGCGCTCACGCTCA